>JAFLSG010000099.1 GCA_022511065.1 Prevotella sp. | reverse complement strand
TCGGGTCATCGGGTGCTTTCTCATTCGCCTTGCGCGCCTTCTTCCGCTCCTTCCATTCCTCCTCACGTTTCCGAGCCAAGGCATCTTCTTCCTCTAATTGCCGCTTCCAAATATCCACCGCATTCTTGCAGACCGATTTGCCCGAAGCCTGCTCGCCGCGAATAATCGACATCAGCCCGAGGCGCATCCGATTGCCGTCGCAATAATCCACCTCCACATGGTCGGCGTATGCCGCCGCAATGGGAAGCACCGCGCACAATACGGGCATGTGCATAGATGGAGGCACACCAATTAAAGACTCCTTTAATCCGAGAGGCAAAGAGGAAAGGCTGACCGTCATGCCCGACTTTTCAGCATCTTCATCCTCGCCGTCAGTCGCATCATCCTCCGCACCAGAGCCGTCTGCCCCATCATTCGCATGCGCCAACTCCAACGCATTCAGAATACCCTGCAACATACGCGACACCCCTTTGGGCGTTTCCTTGCAAGCCGACTCCACGATGCTTTTCAGTTCTTGCTCCGAAAGTCCAAGCCGAGGCATGACCTCCATCAGCAACTCCTTCTTGTTGTCGCAAATAGCCCGCAAATTCACCGCCAACTTATGCAGCTTCACGTTCCTTTCACCCTCTGCCGGTTCGCCCCCGTTTCTGCTCCACCATTCCGCGATGATTTCGGAGTATGGAATGCCTTTGAATTTTTTAGTAGTTAAGGAGTCAGGGGAGTTAGGAGTAGTTAAGCCATTACTTTCGCCGGTAGCATCTGCGGCAGAATTTGCGGCAGAGGCATCATCTGCCACTTCCGAAGCATCAGACATACGGCTTAACTCCTTACCTCCTTGCGGCTCGAAGAGTCGCGAACTCACAAACCTCGTATGTTCCTCGCTGACCATATAGATGCACCGAGCCACATCCTTCACCGCCTTGTCAGGCTCAAAACCAGTCACTTGCGCCATCAGCGTCTGCGCCTCGTCTGCCGTCATACCCTCGGGCAACTCCACAAGCACATGAGACCCGCCACGCACAGACTCCTCAACGAGCAGCACCACTAACGGCGCACAAGGATTGACCTCAGAAACACTACCATCCGCAGCCACGCCGAGCCGCTTCATAATCTCCTCCGTATGCCCCTTTTCATCAAAGTCGAGCATCAGCCTCGGCAGCGGTTTCACGGCATCCGCAATCGCACGATGATTATTCTGAAACTCCGCGCAATGAGGAGTCCACACGGGCAAACGATGCTTCAACTCGCTATCCCCTTTGCGGATTCTTTCACACATCTGCCGCAGCCACGGCTCACGCCTCAACTGCTCCCAATCTTCTCTTGTCGATGGGAGGCAAGGGGCACCATGCCCCCTGCCGATGCAAGTAAACGCCTGTGGGTTTGCACCCATGCCATTTCCATTACTTACGCCCATACCGTTTCCTCCTTTCTCGTTTTCAGATACGACATGATTTCTTCAGTCTCCTCTTTGTAAAGCGCCTTAATCAGCGCCCCACCGTACTTCTTCGGAAATCTGAAAGTGATGTAAACCGATTCCTCGCTCAACCGTCTGCTCCCATTATCAGAGCGATACCAGGGGCGCGTCATCTTCACTACTCCATGCGCCGTCTCAAATAGCGTCTCATGCTGTGACCCTTTCGTACCATCAAGATAACGCTTCACCCTTGCCCTGCCGTCGGCATCTACCTCCACACCGGCACGATAGCGCACCCGTTTGCCCTTGTTAGTCACTTCCTTCTCACTCTCCCACGGGCAGGGAAAGATGTTGATGTTCCCTTCCGCCATAAAGTTCACACTCGCGTCCATTTGGACATCTTGCAGTAATGGTTGCACGCAAATCTTTTTCTTTGCCATTTTTCTGAATTTTAGTGGAGCGAAGTGTCTGAAACAGGTACCTTTTTCACTCGCGAGACTCCGTTCACCTCAACTCAGATTAATAATGTGTTAGCCAGCTCCCGCCTTCCTATGGATAGCCCGCCCACGATATGGGGCTGCTGATCTCGGAAGCCAATGGCAAAGATAGAGTGTTTTTCATCGAGCCTTCAGAAAATGTTGCCATAATATGATTGCGCACAAGTAAATACAAGAAAATACAAGCCCTGCACAAGTTTTTGCACAAGTTTATACAAATTTTAACACGGATATTTGTCGCTTTTGAGTGTTATTTCACCTGACTATTCCAGTTTGATTCAGACCGTGCATATACCCCATAGTCGTGAAGCACTTGCCAGAGGTCGCGCTTTCTCGACAAGTCGGATATCTTCCGCTCACTGACCCACAGGTTTACCAAGTCCGTGATTTGTGTTGGTCTCATACCTCGTATGCTGGCAAGGAAACGGGTTGCTTCTCGCTCGTTCCCAAAAAACATCGGTTTCAGCCGATTTACGACTACCCGTTTTTCTTCGTCAAGTCTCTCTTGCGCCATTCTGCATACCTCGCCATATCTTACTGTTGTTCCCGCAAACTTCTCCAAGGCGTGAATCACTGCTATGGCATCGTCGTTTTCCGTCTCAATCGTGATTACCATCTGTGCTTGTCTGTCCCTCCCGATTACCCATAGGCTCACTGCGAGCCTATTTCAGGCTGAAAGAGATTTTGAGAGATGCACATTTCAACGGAAGGGATGACCATTCAGCAATAGACAACAAAAAAGTGCAGCCGCGGCCTGCCGCTAAAGCTGCACCTTTCTAACTACTAACTTTTACTGTAATCCGAAAACAATCTAAAACTTACATTTATATTTTAATTAATAACCTTCATTCTGGTCAAACTGCCCATTCACGCGCATATCCAAGTTTTGGTTCAACTCGGTCAGCGGGATAGGCCAAAGTTGCAGGTGGTCCTTGAAAGAACCTTTGGCAACGCTCTGGGCGGCCCACTTGTTGTACTTCTTCAGGCGAGGAAGAAACTGCCCTGTGCGGATGAGGTCATAGCGACGCCAATTCTCGCCGAAGAGTTCACGGATGCGCTCATCTTGCATCTGCTCACGGAAGTCGGCCTGACTCAGCCCCGACCAACGAACCCCTGAAGGCTGACTGCCGCCAAAAGCGCGGTCGCGCACTTGATTGACATAGGTCTCAGCCTGTGAGGTCTGCCCCAGTTCGTTTAAGCACTCGGCATAGCACAGCAGCACATCGGCATAGCGAAGCACCGGGATGTTCTTGCCCGAAAGCCACATATTATTGACTTCAAGGCCAGAGGCTGCATCGGTGCGGAAATCTTCATATTTCTTAATGTGCGGTTTCAACTCGTCGTGGTCTTCCTCGCTCAGACCTTCCCATGTCAGGCTGCTCAAATCGGGTTGCACGCCGTTGTAGGAGAAATCATAGCGCAGACTGGCCTCCTTGCGGGCATCCCCTTCTTCCCAGATGCCGCCATTCTCTACGGTCTCGTAGGCATGAACAGTCGGCACGGAGTGGTCATAGCCTGCAAAGTAGCAACCATCGCCAAACCAGTTCTGGGCTGCGCGTGAACCTATCTGGAACTGCACTTGATTGGCATATCCACGAGCACAAGAGAAGGTGTTCGTAAAGATGACCTCATTTACAGCACTTTTGGTATAGTCCCAAAGGTCATTATAATCAGTCAATAGTG
>JAFLSG010000098.1 GCA_022511065.1 Prevotella sp. | reverse complement strand
GGCAGTTGTGCTCCGACATGTGCTGCGCCAGTTCGCGGAGGCTCATCGGCTTGTCGTTATCCACTCGCCCGTACCACTTGCCGAATGCGGGGCTGTACTGATTGTTGTTCTGCGTCAAATAAATTCGTAATGCCATGTTCTTTTTCCTTTCTTTGTTTTAATTGTTTTGATGATTAGTTTCTTGTAAAACCGCCCTTCGCGCGTCGCCGGCTGATGCACTTGGGGCAGCTCGTTTGTGATCACGGTGCAAAGGTACAACGAAATGCGCCCGATTGCAAATCCGACCCCTCATGGCTCGTTAAAATCTGTTAATGGAAAATAAGTTACCCTCCCCACGCTCACAAAACGGCATATTATTGCAATAAAAAATCATTTTATCGTGATAAGCAGCCTGATGGCGGGGATGCCCACATTTATAACATATAACATATAACATATAACATTTAACATTAAGCACCTTCCGCATGCGCATAGAAAAGGAGAGAATAAAATTATTATATTATATATATTATAATATATATAATATAATAAATATACTAAGAATATTTACTACCCTCAGAGCAGAAAACATGAAACGACCTTAATGTTAAATGTTATATGTTATATGTTATGTTTGGGATTGCGCAACAGACTGTGCAGCAACCATTTTATATTATTTAACACAAAATAATGGAAGTTCCCCTTGATAGTGTTTCTGTTTTTTCGTATTTTTGCAAACCTCATTCAAGCACAAATTACTGAGCGTTTTTTAGGGTCTTTTTGGGAAAGGAGAGAACAACATGCCAAGCACCAGCCAGCAAATGTTGCATAGCGACATACGCGCCAACTGTGAGGGCTTGCCTGATAACGACAGGCAAGTCCGCGCCGAGTTGGTCGGCAGGCTGGCGGACTGTGCCTTAGAGTACGGAGAGGATTTCGCGCAGAAGCTGATCATCATGCTCGGCGACCTGGAAGATGCCTATCCGGGCGAGTTCGGCGACGAGCGGCGGCGGCTGAGAAACGGACTGAAAACGCTGGTGAAGGGGGCGCACGAACCGTCGCTCACCCACAACCATTTCGGCACGGCGAGTGGCTGCCAGGTGTTTAACGGCGCGGTGTCGGGGCATTTTGGATATAAGAAGGAGTAATCAGCGACATACGGAGGAGAATCACGCTTATGGGAAAGAAAATAGGAAACAGGAGGGTGGTAAACCACTTTGAGGCAGGTTCCAACTGCCAAGTGTTCAACGGCAATATCAGCGGCTGCGTGTTCGCAATGCCGGGGGCTATCGTGAATCAGTCGCCCGTGCAGAAGGCTGATGCGGGAAAGGCGAAGGTGGGAGATGACGAAGGGGAACTGAGGGTTGTCAATCAACTGAAACCGATGTTCTTCGGCAACGAGGAAGATGCGAGGCTGTTCCTCGGCAGCATTCAGGGTATGAAAGCAACGCAGATAACCTCGCTCGTGAACCAATGGGTAGCCGAGCAGCGGATTTCCGTCCTGTCGAGGAAGCGCGACCTCTGGCGGGTGCTCCACGACTGCGGCATCTATACAAAATCGGAATCGAACTGGAACAATCTGGTGAAATAGCGCGCAGAGGAAAGACTCATCGAGGCAAAAGCGCAGAGGAGATAGTCGCATCGGGGGAAATCGGCAATTGCCGGTTTCCCTTTTTTCGTGCAAAGAAATTTGTGCAGACTTGTATGAAAACTTGCGCAGCGATTGTACTTTCTTGTATTTATTTGTATTTCAATTAGTTACAACAATATTTCTCATTGACTCAGCGAAAAACACGCTATCTTTGCATCGGCTTCCGAGATAAGCAGCCCTATCGCGGGGCAGGCTATCCAAGAGAGGCGGGAGCAACTGACATATATTTATTAATCTGAGTTGAGGTGAACGGAGTCTCGCGAGTGAAAAAGGATCCTGTTTCTGACACTTCGCTCCACTAAAATTCAGAGAAATGAAAAAGAAAATTTTTAATGCGAAGCCGCTGCTGGATGCGAAGATAGACGCGAGTGTGAACTTTACGGCGGGTGGCGACATCTTGGTGATTCCCTGCCCGTGGGAGCAAGACAAGGAGGTGACCGTCAAGGGCAAGCGGGTGCGCTATCGTGCGGGTGTTGAGGTGGATGCCGACGGCAGAACGAGGGTGAAGCACTATCTTGACGGGATGAATGGACCCAAGCACGATACGCTGTTTGAAACACCGCACGGGGCGGTGAAGATGACGCGCCCGATGTTTCCACCCAGTGACAACGGGCGTAGGCGAATCAGTGAGGAGTTTGTGTATGTGACCTTCAAGTTCCCGAAGAAGTACGGGGCAGGGCTTATCAGGGCTCTCTACCGTGAGGAGGCGGACGAGATTGCGGCTTATCTGACCACGAGAAAGGAGGAAACGGTATGGGCGTAAGCGGAGGAAATGCGATGGAAAAGAACGGAAATTTCTTTACTTGCGTGGGTAAGGGGCATGGTGCCCCTTGCCTCCCCGCCACGCGTGAGGATTGGGAGAAGATGCGCCGTGAGCCGTGGCTGAAGCAGATGTGTGAGCGGATTAAGAAAGGTGATGATGCCTTGAAGCATCGGCTACCCGTCTGGACTCCCCATTGCGCGGAGTTCAAGAATAACCATCGGGCGATTGCGGATGCTCTGAAACCGCTGCCGAGGCTGATGCTTGACTTTGACGAGAAGGGGCATACGGAGGAGATTATGGCGAGGCTCGGGGTTGTGAACAGCAAAGCTGCGCAAGGCATGGAGGGCAATGGTGTCATTGAGAGCAGCATGGGCGATAATCCTTGTCATCCCCTTACGGTGTTGCTGATTGAGGAATCGGTGCGTGGCGGGTCGCATGTGTTGGTTGAATTGCCCGAAGGCATGACGGCTGACGAGGCGCAGGCTTTGATGGCACAAGTTACGGGCTTTGAGCCTGATAAGGCGGTGAAGGATGTGGCTCGGTGCATCTACATGGTGCCGGAAAGCCATACGCGGTTTGTTAGTCCGAGGCTTTTTGAGGTGGATGATGCTCAAGTAGTTAATGTAGTTAAAGAAGTTACGGTAGTTAAGCCAGATGTGGAAGTGCATGAGGATGCGCCTGTAGCTGCCAAAACTTTCAAGGGCATCCCATACGCTGAAATCATCGCCGAGTGGTGGAGTAGAAACGGTGGTGAGCCGGCAGAAGGGGAACGCAATGTAAAGTTGCATAAACTTGCAGTAAATCTGCGGGCAATCTGCGATAACAGGAAGGAGTTGCTGATGGAGGTCATGCCGAGGCTTGGCTTATCGGAATTGGAGTTGAAAAGCATTGTGGAGTCTGCTTGCAAGGAAACTCCAAAGGGTGTTTCCCGTGTGTTGCAGAGCATTCTGAAATCGTTGGAAGAACGGCATGCAGAGGAAGAGGCTTTGGAGGATTCCTCGGATGATGCGGCTGAAGATGGAGAACAAGATGCTGAAAAGTCTTGTATGTCAATGAGTGTCAATTCTTTGCCTCTCGGCTTGAAAGAGTCGTTAGTGGGTGTGCCTCCTTCGATGCACATGCCAGTGCTTTGTGCAGTGCTTCCTATTGCGGCCGCATACGCCGACCAGGTGGAGGTGGATTATTGCGACGGAAACCGCCAAAAATTAGGACTGATGTCTATCATTCGCGGTGAACAGGCTTCGGGCAAATCGGTCTGTAAGAATGCGGTGGATGTGTGGAAACGGCAACTTGAAGAGGAGGATGCCTTGTCGCGCAAGCGTGAAGAGGAGTGGAAGGAGCGGAAGAAGGCGCGCAAGGCGAATGAGAAAGCACCCGATGACCCGAA
>JAFLSG010000097.1 GCA_022511065.1 Prevotella sp. | reverse complement strand
TAATATAATAAATATATATACCCCTATGGCTTCTTCATAGATTACTGTCCTCCATGAGACGCTGCGAAAGTTGAAACGACCTTAATGTAACATGTAACATGTAACAATGTAACATTTTCGTCGTAACCATGCTGGTTATTCGGATAAAATGCATGTTTATCGCAATAATATGCCATCTTGTTGTTTTTAGGGGGGGGTAAAATGGGGTTTTTTAAGGAATATGTTTGGTGGTTTGAAAAATAATGTGTATCTTTGTGCCCTAATCCAACCAATCTAAGACGCAATAATTTTTTTATGAATTGTCTCTTCAACATGAACCGTTACCTCCTGACTATGCTGATAGCCGCCATGACGGCTCTCGCAGCCCCCGCGCAGGAAACGCAGGACAGCGACTTGGCTCCCCGCTATAACCGCCTGTTCAGCCTGTCTGACCCCGACAGCGTGCAAACCTTTTACGAAGTGTCTGCACAACGCATAGAGCTTGCCCGTCAGCAGGGCGACTTGGCTCACTACTACGACATGCTGATTAACGAAATCAGCTACGAGGCAAGCGCCGGCCGCTACACGAATGCCATCAAGAAGGCCAGCGAGATCATGGACGACATCAAGGGCGAGAACAACGTCGGAGAGGAATACTATAGCCACGTCTATAAGTCGCTGGGCAGCATCTTCGAGAACCGCGGCAACTACCAGATGGCGAGCCAATACTACGAGCGTGCGCTGCGCCTCTTGGTGGACGACCAGAATGCCAACATGCCCAAGGAGCGCCACAACCTCATCGGCAGCCTCTATGCCGCCCTCGCACGCGTGAATCTCCACGCCGCCCTCCACAAGGCATGGGAGTGGAACGAGGCGTTGGGCTGGCAATTCGGCGACGACCCCTATTTCCGCAAGCCCTACCTCTCTCACAAGGCGCGCATCTACTTCTACCGCCATCAGCTTGACAGCTTCCTCGTGGTCAAGAAGCAGTTCGACGAGTTCATCCGCAGTCCGCAAGCCCCGCAATACGGTTATAGCGAGCGCAAGTTGGGCATTATGGAGAATGTTGTGACGGGCAATTCCGAGCGGGCTTTGTGGCAGGTGGATTCAATGGTTGCTGCCAACCAGATAAACCTCGATGCCGCCATGCGCATCCATGATGCGATGGGGCGCAAGGACTTAGCACTCGAGGATGCCTATCGGTTGGTACACTTGCAGGATTCGCTCAACGACGAGCTGGTGAACGAGAACATACAGGAACTTTATCTCGCCCTCGGCACGGACAAGGTGCAGCGCAAGCATGCCAGTGAGCGCGAATACTGGATGAAGGTGATCATGTGGCTGCTCACCGCCGTCATCATATTGCTCTTGTTTGCCATCATCCTGATTATCACCCGTCTGAGGGCACGCCGCCGCCTGTTCAAGCAGATAGCAGACAAGAACGAGCAGTTGGAGAAGGCATACGAGGAGATAGCAGACAAGAACGGACAGCTTGAGAAGGCGCTTGACGAGATTGAGCAGAAGAACGGTCAGTTAGAGAAAGCACTCGACGAGATAGAGCATCAGAAGGAGCAGCTTGAGGTTGCCCTTGACGAGGCGAAGGAGTCAGACCGCGCTAAGACGGCATTCGTGCAGCACGTCAGCCACGAGATGCGCACGCCGCTGAACATCATCACGGGCAATGCGCAGGTGATAGCAAGCCTCGACTACGAGCTGAGCGTCGAGGAGCGCACGATGCTGCTGGATGCCATCAACGAGAACACCATCGCCATCACCAACATCGTCAATGACCTGCTGGAGATGTCGCTCACTACGAGCAAGGGCCGCTATCGCCGCGATGACCTCATCGCCGTGAATGACCTCGGTCGCACCGTCGTGCAGGCGAAGGAGGGGAAGAACGAGAAGCATCTCAAGCTGACGCTGGAGACCAGTCTGCCCGAAGACTTTACGATACAAAGCAACTACGGCGGTATAGAGCGTATATTGGTTCACTTGCTGGGTAACGCCCTGAAGTTCACGGAAAAGGGCAGCGTTGAGCTGTTGGTGCGTGAGTCGGATGACGGCAATAATGTGGAGTTTGTAGTTACCGACACGGGTATCGGTATCTCCGAGGAGTATCGCGAGCGCATTTTCGAGCACTTCTATAAGATAGACCCGTTCAAGCAGGGTATGGGTATCGGCCTGTCTATGGCGCGCAAGGTGGCTGTCGGTCTTGGCGGTTCGCTGGAGCTTGACCCCGACTATCACGACGGCACGCGCATGGTGCTGACCATTCCGGCTGCGAAGAAATAAAGGCTTGGCTCCGGGGGTATGCGAGCCTCCGGGAATATACAAGAAATAACGGCTGCGAATCCTTTTGTGGAACGCAGCCGTTATTTTATGGGGATTATCTTATGGAATTTTAAAGTAGTTTCCGAATCTCCGCTTCAAGGTCACTGATTTGTGCGGCACGCTTCACGAGGTTGTTCTCTCGGTCGATGAGGAAGAAGTCGGGAATGGCGGGCACGTTGTAGATGACGAGGCGCTGCGAGGCGAGACCGTCAGCATCGCGCACGCTGATCCAAGGCAGTGCTTCCGTCTGCTGCTTCCAGAAATGCTCATCGGGATCGTAAGACACCTGATAGACCTCAAAGCCCTGCGGCTGATACTTGTGGTAAATCTCGCGGAGCTGAAGGATGCGGGCGGGTGACTCGTCCATTGCAAACACGTGGAAGTCGAGCAGCACAACCTTGCCCTTCAGGTCAGTAAGGCGGCGCACGGTGCCGTGGTTGTCGGTAAGCTCGATGTCGAACACCCCAGACTCCTGTACTTTGCTTGCCTCTACGCGTAACTCTGCGTTTTGTGCATCTACGATGCGCTGGTTCTTCATACCCTCGATGGCGATGTTGTGCAGATTCTTGCCACGCTCAGCGTTGGGGAAATAAGTGTCCCAACTGGTGGCAACGGCTGCGAACGCCTTGATATCGTCGCGATTGGCGCGAGGGTTGAAAATCAGGGTGTTGCCCAAAGTTTGGAAAAGGGCGAAATAAGAGTATGCCTTGTAAGGTTCCTTGAAGATGTAGTTGTGCTTCACGTCCTCCTTGTAGGCATTGATGAGGCTCAGAATACTGTCGTTGGTGGCATCCACGCCAAGGTTGGCGGTGCGCATCACGTTGAGTGCCTGGTTGTAGAGTGCCATCTGCTTCAGCGTGAGTTCCTTGATTTTCTCGCAGTTGTCTGAGCCACTCACCTCGTAGCGGGTAGCCATCTGCGGATATTGAGCCTTCACGGTGACGGTCTCCGTAGAGTCAATGCTGAGGCTGATAATCTGGTCCGCAATGCGAAGGCGGTAAAACTCGGGTGCTTCGGTAGTCGCCTCGCTGAACGAGAAGCTGCCATTCTCTCCCAACTTTGTGGAGTCGAGCACGGTGATGCCCTCCAATCCGATGTTCTCAAGGTAGAGCACAGAGTCTTTCGCGTTGCTGATTTCTCCCGCTACCGTGAATTTCCTATTGTCGCATGAGGCAATTGCCAGCACTGCCGCAACGGCTGCCGCCGCCTTCCAGATTTGTTTCATCATCATTGGTTGTCGTTTTTTGAATTTTGGCTGCAAAGGTAATGCAAATTTCATAAAAAACGAAAAATAATGCTGTTTTCTTCGTTTATTTATATTATAATGTGTACCTTTGCGCCGTTTTTGCGACGACAGCGTGTCGTTCGCACGATTTTTATTTTTAGATGTTTTACAAATTAAGATGAACGTAATTACGAAGACCCTTCAATTGGCTGATGGAAGAACCATCACCATTGAGACCGGGAAAGTGGCAAAACAGACCGATGGCTCCGTTGTTCTCCGCATGAACAACACCGTATTGCTCGCCACTGTTTGTGCCGCAAAAGATGCAGTTCCCG
>JAFLSG010000096.1 GCA_022511065.1 Prevotella sp. | reverse complement strand
GAACCCGTACGGCAGTTTAGCAAACTGCTGGTTTCAGCCACTCACCCATCCTTCCAAGAAGTCTGTCGGAGCTTTGAAACCGTGGGGTTGTCTCCTTGATTGCGAGTGCAAAGGTACGCAGTTTTTTTGAAACCACCAAATCTTTGCCTAACTTTTTTCCAAAAATGCCCCTTTTTTCTTTATTTGTATGCCACGACTCCCGTCAGATGCTCGTCCAAGTAGAAGGTTTTGGAGTGTTCCTCACCATCCTGCCGGTATCTCATACGAATGAAAAGCAGCTTTTCGCCCTTGTGATATTCAGGGTAACTGATGCCGCTCTTGAACATCGGGTCTTTCCTGTTGCGGAGCTCATGGATGATGGAGTCGCTGATGATGCGTGTGGAGTCGAGCTTGCCGAATGATGTTATCTCCAACTGCTTCGCATCCGTGGCGTTTGCCTCCACGAAAGCCTTTACCACGCCCTTTGCCTCATACCGCTGCCCACAGGAGATGAGCAGCAGTATGGTGCAGAGCATTGATAAAATAAGGTACGCGCGAGGCTGTCTCATTTCTGCGGTATGTTTTTAAGCACATCGAGCAAGTGATTCCATACCATCTGGACGGTGGGAATCAACAGGCGCTCCTCGGGAGTGTGTACGAAGCGCAGCGTGGGGCCGAAGCTCACCATGTCAAGGTGAGGATAGCGCTCAGAGAAGAGACCGCACTCCAAGCCCGCATGGATGCCACGCACCACGGGCTCCTTGCCGAACAGCTTCTTGTATGACTCCACGACGATGGCCGTCAGTTTAGAATTCTCTTTCATCTTCCATGCCGGATAACCATCGGATGAAACCACCTCTGCACCCGCCAACTCAAAGGCTGATGCCACGGTGGCACACATATTGTCGAGGTTGGACATCACGTTGGAGCGCTGGCTCGACAGCACGTCAATGGTGCTCTCGCCCGTGTGAACGCTTGCGATGTTGCTGGAGGTCTCCACCATGCCGCCCAAAGCCTCTTCCTGACAAATAGAGTAGATTCCGTTATCTACTGCTTGCAGCGCCCAGATGAAGTTCTTGGCCACCGCAGCCTCGATGACTGGCTCTGCCTCTGCGCTTTCCATCGTGAATACCATCTGTGGGTCAGTCACGTGGAACTCATCAGCCACCTCCGTGGCAAACACGTTCCAGTCTGCACGCACGTTTTCCTTCACCCCGTTGGGCACAGCTATCACGAAATAGCCGTCGCGGGGGATGGCATTGTGCAGTTTGCCCGAGTGCAACTGGGCAAGCATTGTGCCCTCATAGCGCCGCATTGTCTGCTGAATGAACCGTGCAAGTATCTTGATGGCGTTGGCACGCTTCTTGTTGATGTCGTCGCCTGAGTGTCCACCCACCAAGCCTTTCAGTGAGCCACGCAGGAAGAAAGTCCCCGCAGGTGCATCCGTGCGCTTGCAGGTGAACTTCGCCGTCGTGCTTCTGCCACCGGCACAGCTAACGAATATCTCGCCCTCGTCCTCCGAGTCGAGGTTTATCAGGTAGTCGCCCGTCATGAAACCTGCCTTCATACCCTCTGCTCCTGTCAGTCCCGTCTCCTCGTCACGGGTGAACACGCACTCTATCGGTCCGTGCTCAATATCCTTCGCATCAAGCACAGCCAGTTCGATGGCACAGCCGATACCATCGTCAGCACCAAGTGTCGTGCCTTCTGCCGTCAGCCATTCCCCATCCACATAGGTCTTGATGGGGTCGTTGTCGAAGTCGAAATCCACATCCACGAGCTTGTCGCACACCATGTCCATGTGGCTTTGCAGAATCACCGTCCCGCGATTCTCGTAGCCCTTCGTGGCAGGCTTACGGATGATGACGTTGCCCGTCTCGTCCACCTGCGTGTCAAGACCACGGCTCTCGCCCCATTCCTTCAGGTAGGCAATCATTTTCTCCTCACACTTCGAGGGGCGTGGAATTTCGTTTATCTTCGCAAACTGCTCAAACACAGCAGCGGGTTTTAAGTTGTTTTTATTCATTATTAATGTCTTTTTTGATTGATTTCTAAATTAAATGCTTAACTTTGCACCCGCAAAAGTACGAAAAATGATTGAAACACTGCTCATCAGCACGTTAATAATTGCTATTGGCATGACATTTTTGTGCGTGAAGCTCATTTTCCGTAAGGATGGGCGCTTCTCCTCGCAGCACATCAGCGACTCTGAGGCGATGCGTGAACGGGGCATCACCTGCGTGATGGAGCAAGACCGCGAGATGAGGCAGCACACGAGTTCAGTCAGCGAAAGAACAAAACAAAAATAAATAACAGGAAGATGAAAAAGTACATTCTCAGCGCACTGGCCATCGCCATGACCTTGGCTTCGTGCAACAACGCATCGCCCAAGATGGACGAACAGCCCGCATCTGCAGGTAACGCAGGAGGGCTTAAGGTGGCATTCGTAGAGGTGGATTCCATCATGACGCAGTATGACTTCGCGAAGGATTACAGCGTGACCCTCCAGAAGAAGAGCAACAACGCCCGCAACACCCTCACGCAGAAGGGTAATCAGTTGCAGGCTGCCGTGAACAATTTCCAGCAGAAGCTCGGCAACAATGGTTTCCAGAGCCGTGAGCAGGCTGCCTCCGTGCAGGCTGCCATTGAGCGTCAGCAGCGTGACCTCCAGGAGCTTCAGGTTCGCTTGGAGAATGAGTTGGCCATCGAGACCGACAAGTTCAATCGTGCCCTCCGCGACTCGCTGAACAACTTCCTCAAGGCTTACAACGCCGACAAGCACTACGACTTCATCCTCACCAAGCAGGGTGACAACATCCTCTATGCCGACAAGAAGTATGACATCACGCTCGATGTCATCAATGGCCTGAACAAGCGTTACAAGCCCACTGCCAAGAAAGCAGGTGAAGACGACGTAAAGGAGCCGGAGGCGGAGAAGAAGTAAAGTACAGCCCGCTGTATTCCGAAGACACACCGAGAGGTCAGCTCCACACGCCGTGGGGCTGACCTCTCTCTTATTGTTGTATCTGTATTCACGTTGATTCACGAAAGTCATGGAGTTATTACATTTTGACGGTCCCGTATGGCGACCGCCCTTTGAGGCCACCTCACAACTATTGCAAGTCACTGCCGGATGCACCCACCACCGCTGCAAGTTCTGCTCGCTCTATGGTGAGCAGCCATTTCGTATGTCCCCGTTGGAGGAGATAGAGGAAGACCTGAAGGTCATTCAGCAGTATCAGCCCCGTGCTCACAGAGTGTTCCTTACGGGAGCTAACCCGATGGCACTTAGCTATGGGCGATTGGTTGATATTGCCCTGCTCGTGCGTAAGTATCTAAGGGCAGGGCATCCCACCATCGGTTGTTTCGCACGGGTGACTGACATCAGTCATAAGAGTGTTGAGGAGTTGCGCGACCTGCGTCATCTGGGTTTCGACTATATCAGTATCGGGACAGAGAGTGGTGATGACGATACCCTGCGTCGGATGAACAAAGGGTATGTTTCAGCCGACATCATTGCCCAATGCGACAAGCTCGATGAGGCAGGCATCCGTTACAATCTTACTTACCTTGCAGGACTTGCCGGGCACTGCAACGGGGAGCGCAACGCTCTGCGTACTGCCGAAGTGTATAGTCGTGTTCACCCCGCAAGCATCAATGTGGTGTCGCTCACCTTCTTTCCCGATACCGAGTTGTATGCCGAAATGCAGCGAGGGGAGTATGTCGTGGCAACGGAGCATGAGCGTTTGGATGAGCTTATGACACTCGTCACCCATCTTCGCTGTCTCACCCAACTTATTGGAAATACCGTGAGCAATCCTGTCATCTTCACCGGTTTCTTGCCCGATGACCGTGACCTTCTGCTCCAAAAACTCCTTGCTGCCAAAGGGCAGAGTGAGGAAGATTTGAAGAGTTACCGAGAGAGTATCAAGTCATTGTAGCCTCAAAAAGCACCTTTCATTTGTAGGCACTATTCCCGCGCTTGAAAGGAATAGGACTTTACGCTGAAAGGAATGCTTTCCACGAGTGAAAGAGATACTTCCTATGGGGGTAAAGGAAGCATTCCTTTCACTCACGGAGACTATCCCTTTCCCTTACAGGAAGCATTCCTTTCTATTGTAGTAGGGACTTCTACAAAAAAGAAAAGCGACGCACCCTCACGTGGGGGATGCGTCGCTCCATTATAGAGTAGCAGTTCAGTCAATGCTTATGCTAACGGCTCCTCGCTCCAGTCCTCTGCCTGCTTGCGCACGTAGGTCTTGTAGCGGAGCTGAGCCATGCGCTGAGCCTCGGCGAAGAGTTCCTCTGCCTCGTTGGGGTAGGCCTTCTTAACAGAGAGATAGCGAACCTCGCCCATGAGGAAGTCATGGAACTTATCCCACTGCGGCTCCTTGGAGTCGAGCGTGAACGGGTTCTTGCCCTCGTCAGCCAGTGCGGGGTTGTAGCGCCAGAGGTGCCAGTAACCGCACTCAACGGCACGCTGCTCCTCAGCCTGGCTCTTACCCATGCCGCCCTTGGCCTTCAGACCGTGGTTGATACACGGAGCGTAGGCGATGATGATTGAAGGTCCGTGCCATGCCTCAGCCTCGCGGATAGCCTTGAGGGTTTGTGCGTGGTCAGCACCCATTGCAATCTGGGCAACATATACGTAGCCGTAGGTGGTGGCAATCATACCGAGGTCCTTCTTGCGGATGCGCTTACCCTGTGCAGCGAACTGAGCGATGGCGCCGAGCGGAGTAGCCTTGGAAGCCTGACCACCGGTGTTGGAGTAAACCTCGGTGTCGAGCACGAGGATGTTCACGTCCTCACCAGAAGCAATCACATGGTCGAGACCACCGTAGCCGATGTCGTAGGATGCACCGTCACCACCGATAATCCACTGCGAGCGCTTGATGAGGTAGTGGTCGAGCGTCTGGAGCTCCT
>JAFLSG010000095.1 GCA_022511065.1 Prevotella sp. | reverse complement strand
GAAGGAAATCACGAAGATCCTCTTCGAGAAGGGTTACATCCTGAACTACAAGTTCGTTGAGGATGGTCCCCAGGGTACAATCAAGGTGGCTCTGAAGTATGACCCCGCTACGCGGGCTAATGCCATCAAGTGCCTGAAGAGAGTGTCCACGCCAGGTCTCCGTAAGTACACTGGTTACAAGGACATGCCGAGAGTAATTAACGGATTAGGTATCGCAATCTTATCTACATCCAAAGGTGTGATGACAGACAAGGAAGCCACTGCCTTGAAGATTGGTGGTGAGGTTCTTTGCTACGTATATTAATTGGAGGATAGAATATGTCAAGAATAGGAAAATTACCAATTAGTATTCCCGCTGGTGTTACAATTGCTCAGGATAAGGACGGCATTGTTACCGTGAAAGGTCCTAAGGGAGAGCTTGCGCAGAAGGTTGATGCATCCATCAAGATGAAGATTGAGGATGGCCACGTTACATTCGAGATCGACGAGAACAGCCCTGTGAATGTAAAGCAGAAGCAGGCTTTCCACGGTCTCTATCGCGCACTTGTCAATAACATGGTCGTAGGTGTGAGCGAAGGTTATAAGAAAGAGCTTGAGCTCGTTGGTGTGGGTTACCGTGTGTCTAATCAGGGCAACCTCATCGAGTTCTCGCTGGGTTATACCCACCCGATTTTCATCCAGCTTCCGCAGGAAGTGAAGGTTGAGACCAAGTCGGAGCGTAACCAGAATCCGCAGATTATCCTCGAGTCTTGTGACAAGCAGCTGCTCGGTCAGATTTGTGCAAAAATTCGTTCTTTCCGCATGCCTGAGCCTTACAAAGGAAAGGGTATCTTGTTCAAGGGTGAGGTTATCCGTCGTAAGTCGGGTAAGTCGGCATCAGCTAAGTAATTTTAATTGATTTACGATTATGACAACGAAGAAAGTAGAAAGACGAATTAAGATTAAATACAGAATTCGCAAGAGCGTATTCGGCACTGCCGAGCGTCCTCGTCTGAGTGTTTTCCGCAGCAACAAGCAGATCTATGCTCAGGTAATCAACGATATGGAAGGTAAAACACTTGCATCGGCATCTTCTTTGGGACTTGAGGCCATGCCTAAGATTCAGCAGGCCGAAAAGGTCGGCGAACTGGTGGCTCAGAAGGCTCAGGAAGCTGGTGTTACCACTGTGGTATTCGACCGTAACGGTTATCTGTATCATGGTCGTGTAAAGTCACTTGCAGATGCAGCACGTAAAGGTGGACTTAAATTCTAAACGATTATGGCAATGAACAAAGTTAAGATAAATAGTGACGTAGAGTTGAAAGACAGACTGGTTGCCATCAACCGTGTTACGAAAGTGACCAAAGGAGGCCGTACCTTTACATTCGCAGCCATCGTGGTTGTCGGTGACGGCAACGGCATCATCGGTTGGGGTCTCGGTAAGGCTGGCGAAGTTACTGCCGCCATCGCCAAGGGCGTAGAGGCTGCCAAGAAGAATCTTGTCAAGGTTCCCGTGCTCAAAGGCACCATTCCTCATGAGATGGAAGCCCATTTCGGTGGTGCTCAGGTATTCTTGAAGCCGGCTGCTGCCGGTACGGGTCTGGTGGCCGGTGGTGCCATGCGTGCCGTACTGGAGAGTGTAGGTATCAAGGACGTGCTTGCAAAGTCAAAGGGCTCTTCTAACCCCCACAACTTGGTAAAGGCTACCATCGCTGCTCTGAGCGAGATGCGCGACGCTTATACCATCGCAGGTACACGCGGAATCAGCATGGAGAAAGTATTTAGAGGTTAAAGGAGAATTTGATTATGGCAACAATTAAGGTAAAGCAGATTAAGAGTAAGATCGGTTATCCGGTGGATCAGAAGCGCACCCTCGAGGCTCTCGGCCTGCGCAAGATCTCTCAGGTTGTTGAGGTAGAGGATACTCCTTCAATCCGTGGCATGATCCGCAAGGTTCACCACCTGGTGACTGTAGTTGAGTAATTAACGACATTAATAAAGAAGAATCGATTATGAAACTGAATAGTTTGAAGCCGGCAGCCGGCTCTACTCACTCACGTCGTCGTATCGGCCGTGGACCGGGTTCTGGTCTGGGCGGTACTTCTACCCGTGGTCACAAGGGAGCCAAGGCACGTTCCGGTTATAAGAGAAAGATTGGTTTCGAAGGTGGTCAGATGCCTCTCCAGCGCCGTGTTCCGAAGGCTGGTTTCAAGAACATCAACCACAAGGAGTATTTCGCAGTGAACCTCTCCACGCTTCAGAAACTGGCAGAAGAGAAGAAGCTCACCAAGATTGGCATCGCAGAGCTCGTTGCAGCAGGCCTTACGAACGGTAAGGAACTGGTTAAGATTCTCGGCAACGGTGAACTGACAGTCAAGGTTGATGTGGAGGCTAACGCTTTCTCAAAGACTGCTGAAGAGGCAATCAAGGCAGTAGGTGGTAACGCAACAATAATCTAATTGAGATGAAGAAGTTTATAGAGACACTGAAGAACATCTGGAAGATTGAGGACTTGCGCCAGCGCATTCTGATCACTCTCCTGTTTGTAGCGATTTATCGTTTTGGCTCGTTTGTGGTACTTCCTGGTATCAACCCAGCCATGTTGAGCCAGTTGCAGTCCCAGACTGCAGGTGGTCTGATGTCGTTGCTTGACATGTTCTCCGGTGGTGCTTTTTCCAATGCGTCCATCTTTGCATTGGGAATCATGCCTTACATCTCTGCTTCTATCGTAATGCAGCTCCTCGCCGTCGCTGTGCCCTATGTGCAGAAGATGCAGCGTGAAGGCGAGAGCGGCCGCAAGAAGATCAGTATGTACACCCGATGGCTGACAGTGGCAATCCTGCTGTTCCAGGCACCGGGTTACCTGATGAACCTGAAGATGCAGTCAGGAGCTGCCCTTGCAACGGGCATCTCTTGGTCTGTATTCATGGTTCCGGCGGTCATCATCCTTTCCGCAGGAAGTATGTTTATCCTCTGGTTGGGTGAGCGCATTACCGATAAGGGCATAGGCAATGGAATCTCGCTGATCATTATGATTGGTATCATCGCCCGCTTGCCGCAGGCGTTCATCCAGGAGGTTAGCTCCCGTTTCACCGCTATCACGGGTGGTGGACTGGTGATGTTCCTTGTTGAGATTATCATTCTCTATGCAGTTGTTTGTGCAGCCATCGTCTTGGTACAGGGTGTCCGTAAGGTGCCCGTGCAGTATGCCAAGCGTCTTGTGGGCAACAAGCAGGTAGGTGGTGCTCGTCAGTACATCCCGCTGAAGCTGTTCGCAGCCAACGTGATGCCTATCATCTTTGCGCAGGCATTGATGTTCATCCCGCTGACCATCGTTCAGTATTCGGCTCCCGAGAATGCAAGCTGGTTCGTGCGCACGATGCTCGATCATCACAGCTGGACCTACAATGTCATTTTCGCCGTACTGATCATCGCATTTACCTATTTCTATACGGCAATCACGCTGAACCCGACCCAGATGGCGGAGGATATGAAGCGTAACAACGGATTCATTCCCGGCATCAAGCCCGGAAAGGAGACGGCAGACTATATCGACACGGTGATGTCGCGTATCACGCTGCCCGGCTCGTTGTTCATCGCCTTCATTGCCATCATGCCGGCTTTGGCGAGCCTGCTGAATGTGCAAGATGCGTTTTCTCAGTTCTTCGGTGGTACCTCGCTGCTGATTCTTGTCGGTGTTGTGCTTGATACGCTCGCACAGATTGAGAGTCACCTGCTGATGCGCCACTATGATGGTTTGCTCAGTTCCGGCCGTATCCACGGACGCGGGATGGCAGCATACTAATCTTCTATGAAGATATTTCTGAAGACTGAAGATGAGATTGAGCTAATGCGCCAAGCGAACCAACTTGTTGGTCATACGCTTGGCGAATTGGCGAAACATATAAAGCCGGGAGTAACGACCCTTCAGTTGGATCATATTGCGGACGAGTTCATCAGAGACCACGGTGCCGCACCGACTTTCAAGGGTTTCCCCAATCCGTATGGAGCGCCGTTTCCTGCAAGCATTTGCACATCGGTCAATGATGTAGTGGTGCATGGTGTTCCCAACAAGGAGACAATCCTCAAGGAAGGCGACATCATTTCCGTGGATTGCGGTGTTCTGCTGAACGGCTTCAATGGCGACTCCTGCTATACGTTCTGTGTGGGAGAGGTTGCCGGCGAAGTGAAACGGCTGCTGAAAGCCACCAAGCAGGCACTCTATCTTGGCATAGAGAATGCCGTGGCTGGCAAGCATGTCGGAGACATCAGCTACGCAGTGCAAGACCATTGCGAGGGATTGGGATACGGAATCGTCCGTGAACTGACCGGTCATGGCATCGGTCGCGAAATGCACGAAGACCCTCAGGTGCCCAACTATGGCCGACGCGGTAACGGGGTGATGCTGAAGGCAAGTATGTGCATTGCGATTGAGCCGATGGTTACGATGGGCAATCGTGCCATCTGGCTTGATAGGGACAAATGGACTGTCCGCACCCGCGACGGCAAGTGGGCCGCTCATTTCGAGCATACGGTCGCCGTGCGTCGGGGAAAGGCTGAGATTTTATCTTCATTTGATGAAGTAGAACAATTAGAAGGAAAATTATATTAAACCATCATGGCAAAGCAAGCCGCTATTGAACAAGACGGAACAATCATCGAGTCACTCTCGAACGCGATGTTCCGCGTAGAACTTGAAAACGGAGTCCAGATTATCGCGCATATCTCTGGTAAGATGAGAATGCACTACATCAGGATTCTGCCCGGCGACAAGGTAAAGGTTGAGATGAGCCCTTATGACCTGACAAAGGGAAGAATTGTATTCAGATACAAATAAACAATTGACAACAATATGAAGACAAGAGCATCATTGAAGAAGCGTACTCCTGACTGCAAGATTGTACGTCGCAAGGGACGCCTGTTCGTTATCAACAAGAAGAACCCGAAGTACAAAATGCGTCAGGGTTGATGTTAAATAAGCATAAATAAGGTGGGAGTTTCAGAAAAACTTCGTACCTTTGCGTGCTTTTTAGCAAATTTCGAAATTTAAAGTTTTTATTTTTATTTTTTAAAGTAACAATGGCAATAAGAATTGTTGGAGTAGATTTGCCCCAGAATAAGCGTGGCGA
>JAFLSG010000094.1 GCA_022511065.1 Prevotella sp. | reverse complement strand
TCAAGAAGAGCGGCATCAAGTACATTGACTACAAGGATCCCGAGTTCCTGAAGAAGTTCCTCAACGAGCAGGGTAAGATTCTTCCCCGTCGCATCACCGGAACATCTCTGAAGTATCAGCGCCGCGTGGCTCAGGCTGTGAAGCGTGCCCGCCAGATTGCGCTGCTGCCTTACGTAACCGATTTGATGAAGTAATTAAGGAGGACGCAAGATTATGGAAATTATACTGAAAGAAGATATTATCGGTCTGGGATTTAAGAACGATATCGTGAACGTAAAGTCTGGCTATGGCCGTAACTACCTCATTCCGCAGGGTAAGGCTGTCATCGCATCGCCGTCTGCCAAGAAGGTTCTCGCCGAGAACTTGAAGCAGCAGGCTCACAAGATTGCCGCTCAGAAGGCTGCCGCTGAGGAGAAGGCTGCACAGCTTGCAGATGTTGCGCTCGTTATCCCCGCAAAGGTAAGCTACACTGGCCAGCTCTATGGCTCAGTAGGTGCAGCAGCCGTTGCAGAGGAACTCGCCAAGCTTGGCAAGGAGGTAGATCGTAAGCTCATCACCATGAAGGATGCCAAGAAGGTTGGCGACTATGTGGCTCTCGTTCATTTCCACAAGGAAGTGATTACCGAGATTCCCGTCAAGGTGATTGCAGAGAATGCCGACGAGTTCAAGCCTGCCGTTGAAGAGCCGAAGGCTCCCGAGACTGCTGAGGAAACAGCTCCCGAGGCAGAGGTTGAGGCAGAAGTAGCAGAGGAAACTCCTGAAGTAGAGATTTAATATTTAATCACTGCTGTAAGGCATCATTATTTATTATAACGCCGTGTCCCGATGGAACTCCATCGGGACATTTTTTGTTATGCAGTTCCCATCTGCCAGAATCAGCAAGAGTCGTAAGTTGCCCACAGGAATATCATACCTTCGGAGTGTCATTCAAATTAGGGAGGAACTGGCTGCTTATAGGGAACAAAAGACAATATTGTCGGGGGAAACAATACTTCTTGCAGGTTTTTGGCGGGCGTGCAACAACTTTGCAGCGGGCGGGGGCAAGGCATTGTGGCAAGTGGGGAAAGACTTTGTGGCGGGAGCTAAACACCGACGGCAATCATTTCACAACGGGAAATGAAACTGTACCAATATGATGCAAAGATACAAAATAAAAGTCGGAAATCCAAGGATTCTGGCAATAAATTCAGTTTGTATGTGAGTCTTGGCGTAAAAAGAAAGACCGCCAGACAAATGTCCGACGGTCTTTTTGCCTTTTGTTCGTTTCTGATTACTCAGCAGCAACAGTGTCAGCAGCAACGGTATCAACAGCAACGCTGTCAACAACGCTATCAACTACCTCTGCGATAGAGTCAGTGTCCTCAACGGGAGCCTGAGCTGCCTGATTACCACAAGAAGCGAAAGAAATAGCAGCAACTGCTACGAACATAAACACTAATTTCTTCATTTTTTCTAAGCTTTTAAATCTGTAAAACAATCATTAGTTTATTAAAACGCTGCAAAGGTATGCAATTTTTAGATACAACGTATCTTTTTTTTGATTTTTTTTTTGACTTATTCTGTAACTTTTTTGTAACGTGTTGTAAATCAGTTAATTTTGAAATGTTAAATTTTGATATAATTTGGATGCTTGCTGAATATTTGCTAAATTTTGGCAAAAATAAGGAAAAAAATACTATCTTTGTGCCCGCAAACAGCACACGGTTCTTGAATATTATAATAAGGTATGATTGACTCTTCCGCATTTCAAGGCAAGACGGCGGCTTACTACACGCTTGGCTGCAAGCTGAACTTCTCGGAGACATCCACTTTCGGGAAGCTGCTTGAGGAGATGGGGGTGCGTACCGTGGAGAAAGAGGAGTGTGCCGACATTTGTCTGATCAATACGTGCTCGGTGACTGAGGTTGCCGACAAGAAATGCCGGCAGGCGATTCACAGGATGGTGCGTGAGCATCCCGGTGCGTTTGTTGTCGTTACGGGATGCTATGCGCAGTTGGAGGCTGAGGCGGTGAGTCGGATAGAAGGGGTCGATTTGGTGTTAGGTTCTGATGAAAAGGCGAATCTTGTGCAGTTCCTGTCGGATGCGTGGGCTTCTCGGATGTTTGAGGATGCTGAAAGGCAAACGGACAGAAAGGAAGTTCAAGAAATCAAGTCTGGAAGCGATGAAAAGAGGGAGCATCAGAAATATTTCTCGCAAAAGACGAAGGATATCAAGTCGTTTGCGCCCTCTTGCTCGCGCGGAAACCGCACCAGATATTTCTTGAAGGTGCAAGACGGGTGCGACTATTTCTGCACTTATTGCACCATTCCCTTTGCGAGGGGATTCAGTCGCAACCCGACGATAGCCTCGCTTGTGGAGCAGGCTGAAGGGGCGGCTCGCGAGGGCGGCAAGGAGATTGTGCTGACGGGTGTGAACATCGGCGACTTTGGCAAGACAACGGGTGAGCAATTTATCGACTTGGTGAAGGCTCTGGATGGGGTAGAAGGCATCAGTCGCTATCGCATCAGTTCATTGGAACCCGATTTGCTGACGGATGACTTGATTGCCTATTGCGCGCAGAGCGAGAAGTTTATGCCTCATTTCCATATCCCCCTGCAAAGCGGCAGCGATACGGTGCTCAAGCTGATGCGCCGCCATTATGACGCGCGTCTTTTTGCCGATAAGATTCAGCGGATAAAGAAACTGATGCCCGATGCGTTCATTGGGGTGGACGTGATGGTGGGTTGCCGCGGGGAGACGCCCGAGTGCTTTGAGGAGACTTACGAGTTTTTAAGCAATCTTGACGTCACCCAATTGCACGTGTTCCCCTATTCGGAGCGCCCCGGCACACAGGCACTGAAGATAGACTACATCGTGGGCGACCACGATAAGCGGCTGCGCTCAAAGCGGCTCCTGGAACTATCAGACAGGAAAACGCAGGCATTCTATGCATCGCATATCGGACAGGAAGCGGAAGTGCTTTTTGAAAAAGCACCTCGTGGGCGCGCAATGCACGGCTTTACGCGCAACTACATCCGTGTGGAGCTGTCGGCAAAGGAGGCTGACCCCGCATTGGACAATCAACTGATACGCGTGAGGCTCGGCGAGTTCAACTTCGACAAGTCTGCGCTGAAATGCAGCATCATATAATTATATTATAAGGTACGCGCGATGAAGAAAGTGGCAGTTGTGATATTAAACTGGAACGGGCGGACGATGTTGGAGCAATATCTGCCTTCCGTGATTCGGTACTCGCGTGACGAAGCGGATATTTATGTGGCTGACAACGGCTCTACTGACGGCTCAATCGCGATGCTCAGCGAAAAATTCCCCGAGGTGAGACAAATAACCTTGGGGGAGAACTTCGGGTTTGCCGAAGGCTATAATCGCGCATTGGCACAGGTGGCGGCAGAGTATTATGTGCTGCTGAATTCGGATGTAAGGGTGACGCACCACTGGCTGACTCCGCTTGTGGAACAGATGGATGCCCACAAGGATGTTGCTGCCTGTCAGCCCAAGCTGCTTTCGATAAAAGACAATGATGCCTTTGAGTATGCGGGGGCTTGCGGTGGATATCTTGACAGGCTCGGCTATCCCTTTTGCCGGGGAAGATTGTTCGATACGGTGGAGGCTGACAATGGGCAATATGATTATCTGACTGACGTGCATTGGGCAAGCGGTGCCGCATTGATGGTTCGTGCGAAGGATTATCAGGATGCGGGTGGGCTTGACGGCCGTTTCTTTGCGCACAATGAGGAGATTGATCTTTGCTGGCGGCTTCGCATCCGCGGGAAGCGCATCGTGTGCGTGCCGGAAAGCTATGTCTATCATCTGGGGGGCGGCACGCTTCCGAAAGGGAATGCGCGAAAGACGTTCCTCAACTTCCGCAACAACCTGACGATGCTTTACAAGTGTCTTCCCGAAGAGGATTTGGCGACAGTGATGCGTTGGCGGTGGCTGCTCGACTATCTTGCTGCGTGGGAAATGCTGCTTCTGGGTCGTTCGTGGGGAGATTTCTGCGCCGTCTATAAGGCAAGAAGGGCATTCCGCCGTTGGAAGAAGGATTTTGAGACTGACCGCAGGGAGATACAGGCCTCTCGCGTGAATAACCAGGCATCTTATGCGAACAATCAGGCTTTTTATTTGAATAATCAGGCACCTTATTTGAACAATCAGCCCCTTCAGTCGGTAGAAAAAGAAATACCAGAGCGAATGGATTTCTCCCTGCTCTGGCAGTATTATGTAAAGAAGAAAAAAAGTTTCTCGAGCCTTCCCCTTCCAAGCGAACAGACGGATTTTGCCGACTGACCGCCCTCGGAGGGAATCCATCCGTTGCACTAACGGATGGAAACAGCTATCGGCTGCTCTACCTCTTTCTTCCACTCACGAAGGAATTCAAACCACTCTTTGGCAGAATGATAGCCGAATGTCTCGTTGTCTGAGCAATAGATAATCTTGTAGTTCATCCGATTGCTCTCAGTGCCTACGACAAACGCATAGTTATCCTTATTGGCGGGTTGCTCGCTGCGAATGTACTGCTGCGGGATGCAGATGCCCAGACCGACGGTCTCACGCTTGAAGTTGATGGTGTCAGTAGATGGCCAGTCAGTGCCCCAGCACGCACGAAGCCCTTTCTTATCCGAGTATTCCTCTGACTCTTTCACGTTGCTGATGCCCGTGGAGAAGTTGAAGTCGGCAACGGGGCGGTTGAAGATGACATCGACATCCGTGTCGCGATGACCTGCATATTGTGTGTAGCGGAGCAGCATATTGAGTGCTGGCTTGCCCTCTTCTGCCTTCCATCCGCGGTCGTAAATCTCGATGATGGTGCGCAATGGACCGTAAGAGATGACCCTTTGCGTGCGTGAGCGGACAGGCTCTATCATCGTTGGCTCACTTCCGTTCCATCCTCTGAATGCTCCAAGCCCGAAGGTGTTTCCCACCCAAAGCACATCGTCTCCATAGCCTTCCGCTTTCTGCTGCTTGGTGGTATAGAATTGGGTTTCCTTCAGCTCCAGTCCTTTCTTGAACTTGCCATAGAGGTCAATGGTCTGACGCTGGTCAAAGTAAATGCGGATACCATTCAGCTCGCTCTCGAAGTCCACGCCGTGGTGATGCTGCAGATTGTAGCTGTTGGCGCAATCTCCCCGCGCGGTGATGCTCTCGATGAAGTTGTTGTGGCGATTCTTCTCCTTCACCTTGTCGTTGCGCATCAGCATTTCGGCATAGACGCGGGCAG
>JAFLSG010000093.1 GCA_022511065.1 Prevotella sp. | reverse complement strand
AGATTCACACGCCCGACAGCAGCCGCTATTTCTATGCCGAGGGCTACGAGGAGAAGTTGGAAAAGGGCTTGCCTCAGCGCCAGCTCTCAAAGGAGTTCGTGCGCCAATGGCTTATCGAGCACGACTTCATGAACGAGCCGGGTCAGGTGATGCCTGAGATTACCGATGAATATGCCGAGAGCGTCAGCGAGCGCTACATTGAGCTTTACGAGCATATCGTAGGCGAGCGTTTCGATAGGGTGCAAGAGGTGGACGACATCGCTGCCCGCATCGAGAAGAACGTGAGCGACTGGCTATGTACCAACAGGAAGAAATAAGGCCTTACGGCAACGAGGGAAAAACCCGCGAGGTGGAGCAGATGTTTGACAACATCGCGCCCACCTACGACAAGTTGAACCACCGCCTCTCATGGGACATCGACAGAGGGTGGCGGCGGAAGGCTATCCTGCAACTGAAACCCTTCGCCCCGAAGGCCATCCTCGACATCGCCACGGGCACGGGCGACTTTGCCTTGCTTGCGGCGAGGATGCTCGAACCTGAGCGCATCGTGGGGGCAGACATCAGCGAGGGGATGATGGCAATCGGCAAGGAGAAGGTGAAGGCGGCAGGGATGCAGGACATCATCTCCTTCGAGCGCGAGGACTGCTGTAACCTGTCATACGCCGACGGGACTTTCGACGCGGTGACGGCGGCATTCGGCATCCGAAACTTCGCCGACCTCGACCGCGGACTGAGCGAGATGTGTCGCGTACTGAAGAAGGGCGGTCATCTGAGCATCGTGGAACTGACCACACCCGTGGGCTTCCCCATGCGTCAGCTGTTCCGCATCTATAGCCACACGGTGCTGCCCCTCTATGGCAGGCTCGTCAGTCGCGATGCGAATGCCTACGGCTACCTGACGAAGACCATCGAGGCATTCCCGCAAGGGGAGCGAATGACGGAGATACTCCACAAGGCAGGCTTCGCCGAGGCAGGCTTCAAGCGGCTCACTTTCGGCATCTGCACGATGTACCACGCAACTAAATAATCAACCACATAAGACGACAATGGACAAATACGGACTGATTGGCTACCCATTAGGACATTCCTTTTCCATCAGCTACTTCAACCAGAAGTTTGCCGATGAGGGCATCAACGCCAAGTATGAGAATTTCGAGATTCCAAGCATCGACCTGTTCCCCGAGGTGCTGGGCAAGAATCCCAACCTGAGGGGGCTTAACGTGACCATCCCTTATAAGGAAAAGGTGATTCCGTATCTTGACAGCCTCTCACCGGAGGCACGTGCCATCGGGGCGGTCAATGTAATCCGCGTCACCTACGAGAAGCAAAAGACCATCCTTAAAGGATTCAACAGCGATGTGGTGGGCTTCACGCGGAGCATCGAGCCGATGCTTGACAAGAAGTGGCACAAGAAGGCGCTCATTCTCGGCACGGGCGGCTCGTCGAAGGCAATCAATTTCGGTCTGAAATCGTTAGGTCTTGAAACGGTGTTCGTAAGCCGCTACGAGCGTCCGGGCACTATCCAGTACGACAAGATAACGCCGGAGGTGGTGAAGGAGTATAATGTCATCGTGAACTGCACCCCCGTGGGCATGTACCCCCATGCGGAGGAATGTCCGCCGCTGCCCTACGAGGCGATGGACTCGCACACCATACTCTACGACCTTATCTATAATCCCGACCAGACACTTTTCATGCGCCGCGGGGCTGAATATGGTGCCGATGTGAAGAACGGACTCGAGATGCTGCTCTTGCAGGCATTCGCCAGTTGGGAGTTCTGGAACGGAAAGGAGAAATAAAAGGAAAAGGAGGAAACAACGAATATGAGCAACAACCGATATATGCAAAGAGGCGTGAGCGCCGCAAAGGAAGACGTACACGCCGCCATCAAGAACATCGACAAGGGTCTCTTTCCGCAGGCTTTCTGCAAGATTATCCCTGACATCCTCGGGGGCGACCCAGACTATTGCAACATCATGCACGCTGACGGGGCGGGCACGAAGTCGAGCCTTGCCTATATGTACTGGCGGGAAACGGGCGACCTGAGTGTATGGAAGGGCATCGCACAGGATGCCATCGTGATGAACACCGACGACCTGCTTTGTGTGGGTGCGGTGGATAACATACTCGTCAGCTCCACCATCGGGCGCAACAAGATGCTCGTACCCGGTGAGGTCATCTCTGCCATCATCAACGGTACGGATGAACTGCTTGCAGAGTTGCGCGAGATGGGCATCGGCATCTACCCAACGGGCGGTGAGACGGCTGATGTGGGCGACCTTGTGCGCACCATCATCGTGGATTCTACCGTCACCTGCCGCATGAAGCGGAGCGATGTCATCGACAATGCGAACATTCGCCCGGGTGATGTCATCGTAGGACTATCCTCCACGGGACAGGCCACCTATGAGAAAGGCTACAATGGCGGCATGGGTAGCAACGGACTGACCTCAGCGCGCCACGATGTGTTTGCGAAATATCTCGCAGAGCAATATCCCGAGAGCTATGACCACGCCGTGCCTGATGAGTTGGTATATAGCGGCAAGTATCGGCTGACGGACGGCGTGGAAGGCGCACCACTCGATGCCGGCAGACTTGTGCTCTCCCCCACCCGCACCTACGCACCCGTTATCAAGCGGCTGCTCGACGAGTTGCGCCCGGAAATCCACGGCATGGTGCATTGCACAGGCGGGGCACAGACAAAGGTTCTGCACTTCGTAAACGACAACTGCAAGGTGGTGAAGGACAATATGTTCCCCGTTCCCCCACTCTTCCGCGCCATTCACGATTGCTCGGGCACAGATTGGCGCGAGATGTATCAGGTGTTCAACATGGGGCATCGCATGGAAATCTATGTCCGCCCGGAGATTGCAGAGCAAGTCATTGCCATCTCCAAGTCGTTCAACATCGACGCGCAGGTGATTGGACACATCGAGGAGGGCGAGAAGAGCCTCACCATCCAATCGGAATTCGGAACATTTACATATTGACGCATGGCAGACAACAATAGCATACTCGCAAAGCTCGACGGCTTGGAGGCCCGCTTCGAGGAGGTTTCAACACTCATCACCGACCCAAGCGTGATAGCCGACCAAAACCGTTTCGTAAGACTGACGAAGGAATATAAAGACCTCGGCGACATCATGGATGCACGCAAGCGTTACATCGCCTGTCTCAACGGCATCAAGGAGGCAAAGGACATCCTTGCCAACGAGGACGACCCGGAAATGAAGGAGATGGCGCGCGAGGAACTGGCAGACAACGAGGCACTGCTGCCGCAATTAGAGGAGGAAATCAAGATAGCCCTCATCCCGAAAGACCCGGAGGACGCGAAGAACGTACAGATGGAGATACGTGCCGGCACGGGGGGCGACGAGGCTTGCCTCTTTGCGGGCGACCTCTTTCAGATGTACCGCCGCTTCTGCGAGTCGAAGGGCTGGCAGGTGTCCATCACGGACTTCAACGAGGGTGCCGTGGGTGGCTTCAAGGAGATTGACTTCGCCGTCAGCGGTGCGGATGTCTATGGCACGCTTAAATATGAGTCGGGCGTTCATCGCGTTCAGCGTGTGCCCGTCACGGAGTCCAATGGCCGCATGCAGACATCAGCCGCCACGGTTGCCGTGTTGCCCGAGGCTGATAAGTTTGAGGTACACGTAAACGAGGGTGAAATCAAGTGGGACACCTTCCGTTCATCGGGTGCCGGTGGTCAGAACGTGAACAAGGTGGAATCTGGCGTGCGCCTGCGCTATATGTGGAAAAATCCAAATACAGGCGAGACGGAGGAGATTCTGATAGAGTGTACTGAAACGCGCGACCAGCCAAAGAACAAGGAGCGTGCCCTCTCGCGCCTCTACACCTTCATCTACGACAAGGAGCATCAGAAGTATGTGGACGACATCGCGAGCCGTCGCAAGAGTCTCGTATCTACGGGCGACAGAAGTGCGAAGATACGCACCTACAACTTCCCGCAAGGGCGCGTGACCGACCATCGTATCGGCTACACCACCCACGACCTACAAGGCTTCCTTGGTGGTGATATCCAGGCGATGATTGACGCGCTGACCGTGGCAGAAAATGCGGAGCGAATGAAGGAAAGCGAACTATAAAAGAACTGACAAAAACATCCATACGAACATGACAAAACAGGAACTGATTAAGGAGATTTTCACGAAAAAATCCTTTCTTTGCGTGGGTCTTGACACCGATTTGAAGAAGATGCCGCCGCATCTTTTAGACACGGAAGACCCGATATTCGAGTTCAACAAGGCCATCATCGATGCCACCGCCCCCTATTGCGTGTCCTACAAGCCCAACCTCGCGTTCTACGAGGCATTCGGCGTGAAGGGCATCCAATCGTTTGAGAAGACCATTCAATACCTGAAGGCAAACTATCCCCGCCACTTCATCATCGCAGATGCCAAGCGTGGCGACATCGGCAACACTTCGGCAATGTATGCCCGCACGTTCTTCGAGGAATACGATGTGGACTCGCTGACCGTTGCGCCCTATATGGGTGAGGACAGCGTGACGCCCTTCCTCGGCTACGAGGGCAAGTGGGTCATCCTGCTCGCGCTGACATCCAACAAGGGTTCGCACGACTTCCAACTGACGGAGAGCAAGGAGGGTGAGCGCCTGTTTGAGTGCGTGCTCCGCAAGTCACAGGAATGGGGCAACGACGAGAATATGATGTATGTCGTGGGTGCCACGCAGGGCAGGATGTTCGAGGATATCCGCAAGGTTGCGCCCCGTCACTTCCTGCTCGTTCCCGGCGTGGGTGCGCAGGGCGGCAGTCTGGAGGAGGTTTGCAAATATGGCATGACCGACGAATGCGGGCTGCTCGTAAACTCCTCGCGCGGCATCATCTATGCCTCCAACGGCACCGATTTCGCAGAGGCGGCTGCCGAGGCTGCCCACAAGCTTCAGCAAGAAATGGCGGCTTTGCTCCCCTGAGCAGCATTGTCATCCCCCTCATACGATTTCCCAATCCATCTTATCACGCGCCGTGATAAGATGGATAGTTGTTTGAATAAGCAGCTTTTTTATGCTGATAAGATGGCATTTTAAAATGTTGCAATCTTGCATTCTTGCAATCTTGCATTAAGCACTTTCGGATGCGCAGAAATGTAACATTGTAACTTTGCAACATTGTAACATTAAGCACCTCCCAATTTTCGCACAATCTTGTAAAAGAACAGTAATTATATTTATTATATTATTATATATATTATAATATATATAATAATATAATAAATC
>JAFLSG010000092.1 GCA_022511065.1 Prevotella sp. | reverse complement strand
GCTGCTGTCCGTGTTTCAGTAATCGGGTTTCTGCACCCGCTGCCCTGTTCTGGGGTGGTGGGTGCAGAACAGATAAAGAGCCTTTCTGCAAATAAAAAGAGCAAAAAGTTTGGAGGATTCGGAAATAGTTCTTATCTTTGCAGCGGACTAATATGAATGAAAAAACATGGCAAGACCAATAAAGGAAACTCCCGTCTTAACAGGCAATGACGCATTTCGTTTTGAAATGCGGAGGCTTGAGGTGGAGAACATGAGCAGTGAGCAACGCGCAGAGAACATCCGAAAATTAGAGGAGACTGTCGCAAAGGCAAAGAAGTATATCGAAGTCTGTTGGTAAGCGATGAGACTCTTTCCCTTGACGCTCGACTACGGGCTGACGGCGTTCGACTGCGGGGACAGTGACCTGAATGCCTTTCTGCTTGAAGATGCGAAACCGTCGCTCAAACTGCATATAGCCAATACGTTCATCCTTGAAAGACTTGCTCAAGATGGAGCATACCCATTCCGCTTTCCGTTACCTCACGGTGGATGCCTATCACTCTGCCATACCCTTCTACGAGAAGAACGGCTTCCGGCAACTGACGCAGAAAGAAGCAGACGAGCATACCCGCCTGATGTTCTTTGACATGATGGAGATTTCGTCTAAATAAACTGGGCAATACTCCCGTCAGTCGCGCAAGGCATTCCCTTTAGGCTCTCGCATAGACCAGGACTTTATCACGGTTCGCCGTGGCTTCGTTTCTCCTGATTTTCATCGTGTAATGTAATTCACGGATACCGATACAATAAATCGGACGGGAAAAGCGTTATATAGACATAAGGTCTGAATCCAACGTGAACAAGACTTTGCGTCTGATAATCGGCTGCATTCTTCTGCCCTTCTGCCTAAAGGCAGGGGCGCAGGAGTTTTTCAACTTGACTGCCTCGCAGGTCAGGATTGACTCGCTGTTGCCGGTCTTTACCTTTCAGAAACAGTTGGGGCATCAGTATGCAGACTCTGTCTATACCGTCACGATTGACTATCCCGAATTCATAGATATGTCGCCGGCGGATGTCGCGCGTTGTGAGCAGTTGGGTGCGACCTCTCTGCCCGGGCTTCCCGAAGTCACGCAGACGATAGGGGTGTCGAGGAAGCAAGGGGTGCTGGATGTCTCTTTTGTGCCGATTGTGAAGCGCGACGGGAAATATCAGAAGCTCGTTTCGTTTATGCTGAACATACGGGCGGCAGCCCGGCAATCCTCGAGGAGGCGGGTGGGGGATGGCGATAGAGCAGCCTCGCCCTACGCTGAACACTCCGTGCTCCAGTCTGGGAACTGGGCAAAGATTCGTGTGCCCGAAAGTGGTATCTATCAGCTGACAGATGCCTTGATTCGCAAGGCGGGCTTCTCGGATATGAGCAAGGTGAAAATCTATGGCTATGGGGGAGCTTTGCAGCCGGAGCGACTGACGGGTGAATACTTGGCAGCGACGGATGACTTGAAGGAGGTGCCCACCTGCACGGTGGATGGCAAACGGCTGTTTTATGCCGTCGGGTCCGTGACGTGGGCATCAAGGGACACGCTTGTCCGTACACGCAATCCCTATTCCGACTATGGCTATTATTTCCTGACGGAGCGTGAGGGTGAGCCGCTGACGATAGGGAGTGAGGAGTTTTTGAGTGCCCATTATCCCTCCAACGATGATTACCACACGCTCTACGAAGTGGATGACTTCGCGTGGTATCACGGCGGTCGCAATCTCTTCGACAAGACACTCTATGTGAAAGGTACGCCGCAGCGCTATACGCTCTCTGCCGCAGGTACGACCGGGCGCTTGGAGGTGGCGCTCACCGCCGATGCCACCTACGAGGCAACCATCGCCGTGAACGACTCCGTGGTGGGGAATATCTCCCGCCGGGTGTCGCTCGACAGCTATACCGAGGCCGACGAGCAGACGTGGCAGTTTGACCTGACCAACCTGAAGGGGGAGAACACGGTCACGATTACCCAGACCTCGGGCGGCAACCTGCGCCTTGACTATCTCTCGCTTTTCCACGATACCCCGAAAGCCCAGCCAAACTTGCAGGCGGGCGCTTTCTCTGTTCCCGAATACGTTTATAGCATTACCAACCAAGACCACCACTCCGATGGGGCGGTGGATATGGTCATCATCATCCCCACCTCGCAGAAACTGCTTGCACAGGCGGAGCGCATCAAGGCGCACCACGAGCAACAGGATGGGCTGCGGGTGCGCATCGTACCCGCCGATGAGCTTTACAATGAGTTTTCGAGCGGCACGCCCGATGCCACCGCCTACCGCCGTTACCTCAAGATGCTCTACGACAGGGCGCTGACGGATGCCGACCTTCCCCGTTATCTGCTGTTGTTTGGCGATGGGGCTTGGGACAACCGTATGCACTGCGCAGAGTGGAATGGATGCGACCCCGACGATTTTCTGCTCTGCTTCGAGAGTGAGAACTCATTCAGTCACGTGAACTGCTACGTCAGCGACGACTTCTTCTGCTTGCTTGACGACGAGGAGCAGATACAGCAGCGGAGTGGTAGTGGGTGGACTTATCTCGGGAAACCGGACATGGCAGTGGGTCGCTTCCCCGCGCGGACGGTGGAGGAAGCACAGATATTGGTGGACAAAACCATCGGCTATGCGAACAACGAATATGCGGGGGCGTGGCAGAACGTGATTTGCATGATGGGCGACGACGGCAACAATAATGCCCACATGCAGACGGCAGACAAGATTGCCACGATGGTGGAAACGAACTATCCCGCCTACCAACTGAAGAAAATCTACTGGGATGCCTATCAGCGGGCATCCTCGTCCACGGGCTACAGTTATCCCGATGTGACGAGGCTCATCAAGCAGCAGATGGAGAGCGGTGCGCTGATGATGAACTATTGCGGCCACGGTGCGCCATACGCCTTCTCCCACGAGTTAGCGATGCGACTTGCAGACTTCAAGGAAGCCATCTCGATGCGCTTGCCTCTGTGGGTGTCGGCATCGTGCGACATCATGCCGTTCGACGGACAGGAGGATAACATCGGCGAGACGGTGATGTTCAACAAGCGGGGTGGGGGAGTTGCCTTCTTCGGTACGACGCGCACGGTGTATGCCAATTACAACGAGGCGATGAACCTTGCCTTTACGAATCACGTGCTGACACCCGGCAACACCATCGGCGAGGCTGCACGGCTTGCCAAGTGCGAGTTGGTCAGTCAGGGGCGCGACACCTCGCCCAACAAACTGCAATACACGCTATTAGGCGACCCCGCACTGCGGTTGGCGTGCCCCACATGGGATGTGGTCATCGACAGCATTAACGGTCAGGCGGCAGGCACGGCGGTGCAATTGTCTGCCGGTTCGGTTGCCCGCATAAGTGGTCACGTGGAGGCGAGTGGGATGGTACGCACGAATTTCAATGGTGTGGTGACCGCCACCGTCAGCGATGCGGAGGAGACCATCACCTGCAAGCTTAACGACACCTCTGCTGAGGGAGCCGACGAGCCGTTTGTCTATCAGGCACGCCCCAACACGCTCTATCACGGTTCAGATAGCGTCAGCCACGGCGTATTCCATGTTACCTTTGCCGTGCCCAAGGATATCAGTTATACCGACGGCAGCGGACTGATGACACTCTATGCCGTGAACGCAGAGAAGACCGAGACGGCGCACGGCGTGCAGGGTGACTTTTTCCTCAATGGCAGTACGGTGGGGCAGACGGACTCTATCGGACCTTCCGTCTATTGTTACCTGAACACCAAGACATTCACGAATGGCGGCAAGGTGAATTCGACGCCCTATTTCATGGCAGAGCTTTACGACGATAGCGGTATCAATGCCTCGGGCAGCAGTATCGGGCACGATTTGGAGCTTGTGATTGATGGAGAACTCACCAAGACCTACAACCTGAACGACTACTTTGCCTACGACTTCGGCGACTATCGAAGGGGCACGGTGGGTTTCAGCATCCCGGAACTCAGTGAGGGGCAGCATCGTCTGCTGTTCCGTGCGTGGGATGTACTAAACAATTCCTCCGTCTCCGGACTGACCTTCAATGTCGTGAAGAGTCTCGGACCGGGCAATCTGAGTGTGGTCTGCACCCGAAATCCCGCATCCTCCACCACCTCGTTCATCATCACGCACGACCGTGCGGGCAGCGAGATAGACGTGACGCTCGACATTTTCGACACGGCGGGCAGGAAACTATGGGGCCAGAAGGAGACGGGCATATCCACCAACGGCACCTACACGCTCGACTGGGATTTGCGCGTCGGTGGTGGCAGCCGCCTGCATACGGGTGTCTATATCTACCGCATCCAAGTGGGTGGAAGTGGCGGTGGCACGGCCTCGAAAGCTGATAAGTTGATAATCATGAACAATAATTGAATAAGATGGCACGTTATTATGATAATGAAGGTTTTTAATCACATAAGATGCCTGCTTGTCAGGAGGACGGCGGTGGTGGCTGTCTGCTGCCTGTCGCTCCTTCCCGCCTCGGCGCAGGAGGACAAGAATCAGATGTTCAACCCCGTGGATTTCGCGGTGTTCTCGCAGACCATTGCGCCCGATGCGCGTGCTGCGGGTATGGGTGACGTGGGTGCAGCCACCGACCCCGATGTGAACTCGCAGTATTGGAATCCCGCCAAGTATCCGTTTTGCATCAGTCGGTCGGGCATCGCGCTCAACTATACCCCGTGGCTTCGTCAGATAGTCAATGACATCGACTTGGCTTATCTCGCGGGCTATTACCGCATTGGCGACTATTCTGCCATTTCGGGTTCGCTGCGCTATTTCTCCTTGGGTGAATTGTTCGTGGATGACGGTATGTCGGTGCGCCCCTACGAGATGGCGCTTGATGTTGCCTATTCGATGATGCTGAGCGAGAAGTTTTCCTTGGCGGCAGCCATCCGTTGGATTCACAGCGACCTGCGTTACGATTATAGCGAGGACTCTAAGCCAGCCTCTGCTTTTGCGGCAGACCTGGCGATGTACTACAATAACTACGTGATGATGGGCAGCCGCGAGTGTCAGTTGGGCATCGGTATGAACATCTCCAACATCGGTAGCAAGATATCTTTCTTTGGCGACGAGGAAAGTCAGTTCTTACCCGCCAACCTTCGCCTCGGTGCTTCGCTGATGATACCCGTAGATGAGTACAATCGTTTCTCCATCTCGGCAGATGCCAATAAGTATCTCGTGCCCACCGTGCCCCGACAGGAGGAGGGTGAGAGCAACAGCGACTATCAGGATCGTGTGCGGCGTGAGTACAGCGATGTGAGTGCCATCAGCGGTCTGTTTAAGAGTTTCGGCGATGCCCCTGGCGGTTTCAAGGAAGAGTTGGAGGAAATCCAGTGGAGCATTGGAGCGGAGTATGTCTATCACGACCAGTTCTCGCTTCGCGCGGGCTATCACCATCAGAGCGAATCGAAGGGCAATATGAAATACTTCACGCTCGGCGGTGGCTTCCGCATGAATGTGTTCTCGCTCGATGTGGGTTATGTGGTCTCCGCGACGCCCAGTAATCCGCTCGACCAGACGCTGCGCTTTACGCTCGCATTTGATATGGATGGAATCAAGGACTTGTTTAAAAGATAAATGACGATGAAGATACGTGTGGGAATGGGCTACGATGTCCATCAGCTTGTTGCAGGGCGCGACCTCTGGATGGGGGGCGTCAAGATAGAACATAGTATGGGGCTGCTCGGTCATAGCGATGCCGATGTGCTGCTGCACGCCGTGTGCGATGCGCTGCTCGGTGCAGCCAATATGCGCGATATCGGCTATCATTTCCCCGACACCTCCGCCGAGACCGACGGCATGGACAGCAAGGTGATACTCCGCAAGACCATCGACCTGATAGCCACCAAGGGCTACCGCCTCGTGAACATCGATGCCACCATCTGCGCCGAGCGCCCGAAGATGAATCCCCACGTGCCCCGCATGAAGGAGACGATGGCGCAGGTCATTGGTTGCGACATCGATGACATCTCCATCAAGGCCACGACCACCGAGAAACTCGGCTTCACGGGAAGAGAGGAGGGCATCAGTGCGTATGCCGTGGTGCTGATTGAGAAGGATTGAGGCGCATAAAAAGGAAAGGATTAGCACATAAAAAAATGCCGCCACTCTCGCGAGCAGCGGCATCAAAAAGCCTATGTTTAACTAAAAATCCTTTTCTCCAAAAGAAATTTTCAACTCATAGAGCTAAAAATTTGAAAGTTTAAATGGGAGCTTCACAGCGACCACCTGTTATCCTACAGTTGAAAACTTTCTTTTACCAATAACTAAAAACCTAAAACTATAAATATTAC
>JAFLSG010000091.1 GCA_022511065.1 Prevotella sp. | reverse complement strand
TGCCATCACGGTGCTTACGGCGATTGCCGCCACGCTGACCACGCAGAGTTGCATCAGTTAGCGCCGAAAACAATAATCCCCGGACTCCTTTTGAGGGAAGCCCGGGGATTTCCGTGTTTGTGTTGTTACAGACTTCGGATATATTTATCTACCTTCGCAGCCGTCTGCTTACCACTTGCAAGGGCGCGCACCACAAGGCTTGCACCGCTTGCGGCATCACCGCAGACGAATACGTTGTCGGCATACTGCGGATGCTCAGGCTTGAGGAATCCCATTGCTAACAGCACGAGTTCAGCCTTGATAATCTCTGGCTTACCCTTCTCCACCATAATGGGACGACCGCCGGCAGGGTTGGGTTGCCACTCGATTTCCTGTACTTTTACGCCCGTCACCTTACCGTCCTTGCCGAGGAATTCAAGTGTGTTGATGTTCCATCTGCGCGTACAACCCTCCTCATGGCTCGATGTCGTTTTCAGCGTGCGTGGGAAGTTCGGCCACGGGTTGGCTGGGTCAATGTGCCCTTCCACAGGCTTCGGCATGATTTCAATCTGCGTGACGCTCTTGCATCCTTGCCGGTGGGCGGTGCCGATGCAGTCGGAACCCGTATCACCACCGCCGATGACAAGCACATCCTTACCCTTGGCGGTGATTCTTTCATCCTTGGCAAACTCGATGCCGGCGAGGATGCGGTTTTGCTGTGCAAGGAGGTCGAGGGCGAAGTGTACGCCTTTCAGTTCCCTGCCGGGAGCATTGAGGTCGCGTGCGGTGGGCGTGCCGGTGGCGATGACTATTGCATCGAAACCTTCGGGCAAGGCATTGAGGTCGATGTCAGCATTGTACTTGAACGTGATGCCTTCCTGTACGAGGATGTCCATACGCCTGTCGATGATGGCCTTGTTGAGCTTGAAGTTCGGAATGCCGTAGCGCAATAGTCCTCCCGCAGCCTCCGCCTTCTCGAAGATGGTCACCTCATAGCCCATGAGGTTCAAGTCGTTGGCAGCGGCAAGACCCGCAGGGCCTGCACCGATAACTGCCACGCGCTTGCCATTGCGCTCTGGGTGGCGGATGGTGATGAAGTTCTCACGGAATGCGCCTTCGGTGATGGCTGCCTCATCTTCGCGGTTGGTCACGGGTGCGTGCTCGGTCAAGTTCAGCACACAAGCCTTTTCACAAAGGGCAGGGCATACACGACCCGTAAACTCCGGGAAGGGGTTGGTGGCGTTGAGCAGCCTGTATGCCAATTCCCAGTCGCCTCGATAGAGGGCATCGTTCCACTCGGGCGGCTTGTTGCCAAGCGGACAAGCCCAGTGGCAGAATGGTACGCCACAATCCATACAGCGCGATGCCTGCGTGCGACGGTCTTTTGAGTTTAGTGTCTGCTCCACTTCGCTGAAGTCGTGGATGCGGTCCTGTATCGGACGGTAGCCGGCTTCTTGCCGGTGTATCTCTAAGAATGCTTTTGGATTTCCCATGTCAATAGTCTCTTTGCATATCTGCGATTTTCTGTTGTAGTTTCTTCACTTGCTCCTCTTGCAGCACACGTTTGTATTCGATGGGCACCACTTGGATGAAGTCTTCCACATAGCGGTTCCAGTCGTCGAGCATCGTGCGGGCGAGTTTTGAACCCGTATAGAGGTAGTGCTGTCGGATGAGTTCATGCAGCTCCTTGCGATACTGGCTTTCCTCCACAAGGTTAATCTCCACCATGTCCATGTTGCAGAAGTAGTCGAAATCGTGGTTCTTGTCCCACACGTATGCCACGCCACCCGACATACCCGCGGCAAAGTTTCTGCCCGTCTCGCCGAGCACCACCACGCGACCGCCAGTCATATACTCGCAACAGTGGTCGCCCGCGCCTTCAAGCACGGCAATGGCTCCCGAGTTGCGCACACCGAAACGCTCACCCACCTTTCCGTTGATGTAGAGTTCGCCCGATGTGGCTCCGTAAAGACCCGTGTTTCCGGCGATGATATTATCCTCCGCGCTGAAGTTAGAGCGCACGGGGGGCAGGATGGCGATGCGACCGCCGGAGAGACCTTTGGCGAAATAGTCGTTGGTCTCGCCCTCGAGCTTGAAGCTCACGCCCTTGGTCAGGAATGCGCCGAAGGATTGTCCGGCAGAGCCTTTGAACTTCACGTTGATGGTGTTCTCCGGCAGACCAGCCAGACCGTATTTCGTGGCGATAATGCCTGAGAGCATCGTGCCGACGGCGCGGTCGGTATTCTTGATGGCGTAGTCGAGATTCACCTCGTCCTGATTGTCAATGGCGCGCTTGGCGGACTGGATGATTTGCTGGTCGAGAATCGTGTCAGACATGCCGAGGGGTACGCTTGGGCTTTTCACGTCGCCCGTGAAGTGGAGCGTTCCGTCTTCTTTGTTCAGCAGCCGACTGAAATCGAGTGTCGCACTCTTCTTGTCTTGGCAGGGCTTCGTCTCAATGAGTTCCGTGTGTCCCACAATGTCGTTGAGGCTCGTGTAGCCCATCTCTGCGAGATATTCGCGCACTTCCTGTGCAAGGAAGGTGAAGTAGTTCACGAGATATTCATATCGCCCGATGAAGTTCTTGCGCAGTTCTGGATTCTGTGTGGCAACACCCATCGGACAAGTGTTCAGGTTACATTTTCGCATCATCACGCAACCGAGCACGATGAGTGCCGTGGTGCCGAATCCGAATTCTTCTGCTCCGAGCAATGCTGTGAGGATGACGTCGCGACCCGTCTTGATTTGCCCGTCCACCTGCAAACGCACTTGTGGGCGCAAGCCGTTGCGGACGAGTGTCTGCTGGGTCTCACTCAAGCCGATTTCCGGCGAGATACCTGCGAAGCGCATGCTGCTGGCGGGCGATGCACCCGTGCCACCCTCTGCACCCGAGATGACAATGAGGTCAGCCTTTGCCTTTGCCACACCTGCGGCAATTGTGCCCACGCCGCTCTCCGCCACGAGTTTCACGCTGACGGCTGCTTTCGGATTGACATTCTTCAGATCGAATATCAACTGCGCCAAATCCTCAATGGAGTAGATGTCGTGATGGGGCGGGGGAGAAATCAGTGAGATACCCGGAATGGAGTGGCGCGTCTTGGCAATCACCTCGTTCACCTTGAAGCCCGGCAACTGCCCGCCTTCTCCCGGCTTGGCACCCTGTGCCACCTTAATCTGTATTTCCTCTGCATTGACAAGATATTCCGTGGTCACACCGAAGCGGCCCGATGCCACTTGCTTGGTCTTTGAACTGAGCGAGATGCCGTCGAACGTGGCGTGGAAGCGCTCTGAATCCTCACCGCCCTCACCTGTGTTCGAGCGTGCGCCGAGTTTGTTCATGGCAAGGCAGATGGCCTCGTGTGCCTCCTTTGACAGGGCGCCGAATGACATCGCCCCGACTACGAAGTGCTTCACGATGTCCTCCACCGGCTCCACCTTATTGATATCTATCGGGTTTCGCTTGAATCCAAGGAAGTCGCGGATGAATATCGGGGCATCCTTCTCGTCAGCCAAGCGGGTGAACTGCTTGAACTTCTCGTAGTTGCCCGTGTGCGTGGCAAGTTGCAGCGTGGCGATGGTCTCAGGGTTCCATGCGTGCTTGATGCCGTCTTTGCGCCAATGGAACTGTCCGAGGTTGGGCAAGAATGCCGCATCTTCGTCGCCGTGTGCGAATGCCGCATCATGCAGGGCAATGGCATCGCGGGCGATGGTCTCCAAGCCGATGCCGCCGATGGTTGATACCTCCGTGCCGAAGTATGCCTTCAGCAGCGCCTCGCCCAAGCCGATGCTCTCGAATATCTTTGCGCCTCGGTAAGAGCGGATGGTCGAGATACCCATCTTCGCCATAATCTTGAAAAGTCCTTTCTTGACCGCCTTGATGTAGTTCTTCTCTGCCGTCTCGTAGTCCTCTTGAATCTTGTGCCGCTTCACGAGGTCGTCAAGGATGGCGAAGGTCATGTAGGGGCAGAGTGCCGATGCACCGTAGCCAAGCAAGAGCGCGGCGTGCATCGTCTCGCGAATCTCGCCCGACTCCACGATGAGTGCCGTCTGCACGCGCTTACCCACCGAGATGAGATAGTGGTGTACCGCGCTCACGGCGAGCAGGCTCGGAATCGCAACCATCTCCTCGCTTACCTCGCGGTCGGTCAGTATGATGTAGTTATAGCCGTCGTCCACCGATTTCTCCGCATCCTTGCAGAGCTTGTCGAGCGCATCGCGCAGATTAGCCTCCGCAGCCTTGTCGTCTGCCGCCTTCTTGAACAGCATGGGCAACTTGATGGTGTTGAAACCCTTGTATCGGATGTTGCAGAGGATGTCCAACTGCGTGTTGTTCAGTATCGGATGCGGCAGGCGCACCATCTTGCAGTTCGTCTCGTCGGGGTTGAGGATGCCCGTGCCCACGCGCCCGATGTATTCGGTGAGGCTCATCACCAGTTCCTCACGGATGGAGTCGATGGCGGGGTTCGTCACCTGGGCGAATTGCTGACGGAAGTAGTTGAAGAATATCTGCGGCTTGTCGGATAGCACCGCCAGCGGCGTGTCGTTACCCATTGCCGCCGTCGGCTCCTGACCGTTCATTGCCATCGGCACGATGGTGCCGTTCACGTCCTCCTCGCCGTAGCCGAACATCAGTTGCTTGCGCAGCAAGTCATCCACGGCGTTCTCCACCCTGCGGCCGCTTTTCAGTTTCTCCAACTGGATGCGGTTGGTCGAGAGCCATTGGCGATAGGGATGCTCGGCTGCCAACTGCGCCTTGATTTCCCCGTCGTAGTATATCTTTCCCTCCTGTGTGTCTATCAGCAGAATCTTACCCGGCTGCAGTCTTCCCTTTTCGGCAATCTCCGTCGGGTCGAAGTCCATCACGCCCACCTCGGATGCCACCACCATCATGTCGTTCTTCGTGATGGTGTATCGGGCGGGGCGCAGACCGTTTCTGTCGAGCATACCACCCGCAAAGCGTCCGTCGGAGAACAGCAGCGCGGCAGGCCCGTCCCACGGCTCCATCAGGATGGAGTGGTATTCATAGAACGCCTTGAGGTCCTCGCTGATTGGATTCTTGTCGTTGAACGACTCAGGCACGAGCACGCTCATGGCGTGGGGCAGGCTGAGGCCGCTCATCACGAAGAACTCAAGCACGTTGTCGAGGCTTGCCGAGTCCGACATGCCCTGCTGCACGATGGGCGAAATCTGGCGGATGTCACCCAGCATGTCACTCGACAGCACGCTCTCCCTCGCCTGCATCCACCCGCGGTTGCCCCGGATGGTGTTAATCTCGCCGTTGTGCGCCAACAGGCGGAAAGGCTGCGCCAATGACCACGTGGGGAACGTGTTCGTAGAGAATCGTGAGTGTACGAGTGCGATGCCGCTCGTGAAGTATGGGTTTGTCAGGTCGGGGTAATACTGCCTTACCTGCATGGACGACAGCATGCCCTTGTAGATGATGCTCTTGTTGCTCAGCGAGCAGATATAGAAGTCCTTGTCGCTGATGCGCCGCTCAATCTTCTTTCTTATTATGTATAAGGTTCGCGGGAAGGTCTCCACTTTGTCATCCGACACGCCCGTGATGAATATCTGCTTGATGGCAGGCTCCGTGCCGAGTGCCGCGTCGCCGAGGCAGTCGGGATTCGTGGGCACAGCACGCAGATGCATCAGTTGCAGTCCCTCGCGCTCTATTTCCTCTATCATCACGCTCAGTATCTCCGCCTGTCTGCGCTCGTCTTTCGGCAGAAACACCAGGCCCGTGCCATACTTGCCCTTCTCGGGTACGGGGATGCCCTGCAACAGGATGAACTCGTGCGGAATCTGCAGCATGATGCCCGCTCCGTCGCCGTTCTTGCCCACTTCCGCCCCGCGGTGCCGCATGTTCTCCAACACGCGCAGCGCGTTGTCCACCAGTTCGTGGCTCTTGTTTCCGTGGATGTTCACCACCATGCCCACGCCGCACGCATCATGCTCGTAGTCTGCTCGGTAAAGTCCCCTTTTGGCTGTTTGTTGTTTGCATTTTGTCATATTATCCCAAATTATTCTTTCATTTTGCGTGCAAAGTTACTGCTTTACGTGACAAAAAGAACTTTTATACTAATCTTTTAATCTTAAAAACCGCCCTTTCGTGGCAGTCTGTTTCGTTTCCGCCCTTAAACGAAACAAATTGAAACAAAATCCGCCCGCTTTGCTTTCAATTTGATATTTTGGTTCGTCTGCAAGGAAAATCCATGCTGTGCCAGTCGTCGTTGTGTCAGTATTTCAAGGAACGCTTTGTGCGTGCAAAGGTAATATAACTCCGTCCGTTTTGCAAATCCGACCCCTCACACAGCGTTAAAATCCGTTAAGGATGTGCAAACCCCTCTGTTTCAGCCACAAACCGACACCTCCCCATCCTTACCCTCCCCACGCGCATAAAAAGGCATATTATTGCAATAAAAAT
>JAFLSG010000090.1 GCA_022511065.1 Prevotella sp. | reverse complement strand
AACCAAGAATGACAGGACCAGAATCTGTAGTGTTACCATTACACCATACCCCAATGGTTTCATTTGCGGGTGCAAAGGTAGTGCTTTTTTCCGTAAGCAACAAAATTTTTGTGGGAATTTTTATAAAAAACCGCAAAAAATGAGCAATTCTTTTGTCATTCCACCGAATTGCAGTACCTTTGCGCGGCATTACACATTATTTATATATAGATGAAACAAGCAAAGGAACAGGCGAAGGGCCTGGTGAAGACCATCACGGAAGGAATACAAGAGAAGAAGGGAAGCGGCATCGTGGTTGCCGACTTGACGAAGATAGAGGGCACTATCTGCCAATATTTCATAGTTTGTCAGGGTAATTCCCCCACGCAGGTGGAGGCCATCGCGGAGTCGGTGGGCGACCTTGTGCGGGAGCGGTTGCACGAGAAACCGGCTCATGTGGTGGGTTTGGAGAATGCGCAGTGGGTGGCAATGGACTATACGGACGTGCTGGTGCACGTGTTCCTGCCTGATGTGCGCGAGTATTATGACCTTGAGCATCTGTGGGAAGATGCGAAACTGACGCGCATTCCCGACTTGGACTAAACAGCGAAACGGACAAAAGAGAATCATGGACAACAATCAACAGAACAATAACGGTCCCAAGATGAACATGCCCCGGTTCAACATGAACTGGATCTATTTCATTGCCATCCTCTCGTTAGGCCTCCTCTATTTCTCAAGCGGAGGGCCGACAAACAGCAGCGTATCTCTCGATGCATCGTACTCGGAGTTCAAGACGATGGTGGATAAGGGCTACGCCTCGAAGATCGTGGTGAACAAAGTGCAGAACGTACTCAAGATGTATGTAAAGCCGGAGCATATCCGCGACGTGTTCCATAAGGGCACGGGGCAGACGGGTAAGGATCCGTATGTGGAAGTGGAGTTCGGCTCGGTGGATCAGGTGGAGGAGTTCGTAAACCAGGCGCGCGACGCAAAGGTGTTTACGGGAGAGTTTGCCTACGACAACCATCGTGAGAACGAGTTTATTGGTACGCTTATCTATACGGTGCTGCCTTTCGTGCTACTCATCGGCGTCTGGATGCTCTTCATGCGTCGGATGGGAGGTGGCGGCATGATGAACGGCGGCGTATTTAACGTCGGCAAGTCGAAAGCGAAGATGTATGAAAAGGGCGGCGAGCTTGGTATCACGTTCAAGGACGTGGCGGGACAGGCCGGTGCAAAGCAAGAGATACAGGAGATAGTGGATTTCTTGAAGAATCCGCAGAAATATACGGAGCTGGGCGGAAAGATTCCCAAGGGTGCTTTGCTCGTAGGCCCTCCGGGAACGGGTAAGACCTTGCTTGCCAAAGCCGTGGCGGGAGAGGCCGGTGTGCCGTTCTTCTCCATGAGCGGAAGTGATTTCGTGGAGATGTTCGTCGGCGTGGGAGCCAGTCGCGTGCGCGACCTATTCCAGCAGGCGAAGACCAAATCGCCCTGCATCATCTTCATTGATGAGATAGACGCGGTGGGTCGCGCCCGCTCGAAAAATCCGTCAATGGGCGGCAATGACGAGCGCGAGAACACGCTGAATGCCCTACTGACGGAAATGGACGGATTCGGCACGAACAGCGGTGTCATCATCCTTGCCGCCACCAACCGCGCTGATATGCTTGACTCCGCTTTGCTGCGCGCAGGTCGTTTCGACCGCCAGATACACGTGGATCTGCCTGATCTCAACGAGCGTAAGGAAGTCTTCAAGGTGCATCTTCGCCCCGTGAAGATTGACGAGTCGGTGGATGTGGATTTCTTGGCTCGTCAAACGCCGGGATTCTCAGGTGCTGATATTGCCAATGTCTGCAACGAGGCTGCGCTGATTGCTGCGCGCCACGACAGCAAGACGGTGAAGAAACAGGACTTTTTGGATGCGGTAGATCGCATCATCGGCGGTTTGGAGAAGAAGACCAAGATCATGACGGAGAAGGAAAAGCAGTCCATCGCCATCCACGAAGCAGGTCACGCGACGATTTCGTGGTTTACCGAGCATGCCAATCCGTTGGTGAAAGTGTCCATCGTGCCTCGTGGCAGGGCACTGGGTGCAGCGTGGTATCTGCCAGAGGAGCGCGTCATCCAGACGAAAGAGGCGATGCTCGACGAGATGTGTTCGCTGCTCGGAGGCCGCGCCGCCGAGGAACTTTTCATCGGAACAATCTCTACGGGCGCAATGAATGACCTTGAGCGAACCACGCAACAGGCGTATGGTATGATTGCCTATGCGGGTATGAGCGAGAAGCTTCCCAACATTTCCTACTATAATCATCAAGAGTATCAGTTCCAGCGCCCCTATTCGGAGACCACGGCGAAAGTCATGGACGACGAGGTGCTGAAGATGATCAACGAGCAATATGAGCGTGCAAAGGGTATCTTGAAAGAGCACGCCGACGGGCATGCCAAGCTCGCGCAGCTGCTGATGGAGCGTGAGGTCATCTTTGCGGACGATGTGGAGAAAATCTTTGGCAAGCGCCCGTGGGTGAGCCGTGCCGAAGAACTCATCGAGGCGCAGCAGCGTGCCGATGCCGAGCGCATGGCAGAGGAGCGTGGCCGTGAGTTAGAAGCCAAGGCGAAAGCGGAAGAAAAGGAAGCCGAGAAGACTGAAACGGAGAACCAAACAGAGCAAGGCGCATGAGGAACTTTATCATCAGAACCGTTACAGGCATTGCGTTTGTCGCTATCGTTGTGGCAAGTTTTCTCCGCCCGGAGACGATGACACTGCTCTTTGCGCTCGTTACGGGCATGACCGTCTGGGAGTTCACGGGCTTGGTGAATGGTCGGCAGGGCGTGACCGTTAATCGCATGATCAGCACCGTGGCAGGTGTCTATCTGTTCTTTGCGATGGCGGGGTTTTGCAGTGAACTGACTCCCTCTGCCGTATTTATCCCTTATTTGATAAGCCTGATCTACCTGCTTGTGGCAGAGCTTTACCTCAAACAGGAAGACCCGATACACGACTGGGCATACACAATGATGAGCCAGCTCTACATCGCGCTGCCTTTCTCTCTGCTGAATGTATTGGCATTTCATCCCGCATACGGGGCGGTGCTGCCGTTGAGCGTGTTCGTTTTCCTGTGGGTGAATGACACGGGCGCGTATCTCTGTGGCTCCTTGTTGGGCAGGCACAAGCTCTTTCCCCGCATTTCCCCGGGCAAATCATGGGAGGGAAGTATCGGCGGCGGCATCTTGGTTATGGCGGTTGCCGTGCTTGTCTGGTATCTGACTGATATGTATGGACTGAATATGTTGGGTCTCAGTGCCTGTCAATGGGCAGGCTTGGGCTTGGTGGTTGTGGTGTTCGGCACTTGGGGCGACCTTGTGGAAAGCCTCTTCAAACGTACACTCGGCATCAAGGATAGCGGGAATATCCTGCCCGGGCACGGTGGAATGCTCGACCGATTCGACTCGTCGCTGCTTGCGATACCTGCGGCGGTGGTCTATCTATACACGCTGTTGTTCGTCTGAAAACAAGAAACGCGTAAAGGAAAAATGAAAAAGGCTTCCAAATGGAAGCCTTTTTCATTTACTTGTTCTCTTCGTCAATCGCCTTGATCTTCTCGCGCACCAAGTTCATTTCGTCTTTGAGCTTCTGCACTTTGCGATTCATTTCATCAATCAGGCTGTTGCCTTTCTTGCTGCTTGCGTTGAGAAATCCCAAGTTATTCTCGTAGGTCTGCACCTCTTGCTTGATGGCTTCATACTGCCTAAACAGGCGCGCGCGCTCGTTGTCGAGTGCGTTCTCGCTGCGTTCCGCCACCTGTTTGAGGCTCTGCTTGAAGTTTTGCAGGGCGCGACTGGCCGCACTGATGTTCAAATCCTTGTAGAGCTTGTCAAGCACAGCGTGGTACTCCTTATAGATATTGTCCTTTTCCTTGAAGGGAACGTGGCCGATAGCATTATATTCTTCCACGAGTTTCTGCACTTTCTCTTGCAGCTTGTCACCGGCTTCTTCAGACAATGCCTTCAGTTTCTCGATGATCTCACGCTTCTTGCCGAGGTTGCTGTACTCCTCACTGCGCTGTCCCGCACCTGCGGCATTGCGTGCCTCAAAGAACTTGTTGCATGCGCCGAGGAACTCTTCCCACAACTGGTCACCCACCTTTTTGGGCACCATGCCGATGGTCTTCCACTCCTTTTGCAGGGCAATCAGCTTGTCACCCGTGGATTTCCAGTCGGTAGAGTCCTGCAAAGCCTTGGCTTTTTCGATAAGTGCGCGCTTCTTTTCGGCGTTCTCCTTGAAAGCCTCCTTCATGTTCTTGAAATATTCAGCCTTGCGCCCGAAGAAGTCATCACAGGCGGCACGGAAGCGCTCGAAGATCTTCACGTTCATCTTCTGCGGTGCAAACCCGATGGTCTTCCATTCCGCCTGTACCTCGATAATCTCCTTTGTATGCTTGTCCCAGTCGCCAGAGCCTTTGTTTTCCTTGGCGGCAATTGCCTCTACCTTCTCGCAAAGGGCGGTCTTGCGTGCCAGATTCTCCTCCTCTTTTGCGCGCATTCCCTCGAAATGCTGCTGATGGCGCTTGTTGATGACGGTCGATGCCGTCTTGAAGCGGTTCCATATCTCCTCGCGCAGCTCCTTGCTGACAGGCCCTATCTCGCGGTATTCCTGATGGAGCTTTTGCAGTTGGTGGAAGGCACTGACTACATCTTCCTCCTCTGCCAGCTTCTCCGCTGCCTCGCAGAGCTTCGTCTTCAGTTCCAGATTCTTCTTGAAGTCATATTCGCGCGCCTCGCTGTTGAGTTTCAGCAAGTCGTAGAACTGCTCCACGTAGAGCTGATAGTTGCGCCACAGCTCGCTTGCCTTCTCTGCCGGCACGCTCTTGATTTCGCGCCATTGCTGCTGCAAGGTCTTGAATTCCTGATAACTCTTGTTGGCATCTTCCGGCGAAGTCAGCATGTTCTTGATCTTCTCGATGATGCTGAGCTTCTTCGCAAGGTTCTCCTGCTTCTCTGCTTCCTGCTCCTTGAAAATGAGCGCACGCTTCTCCTTGATGATGCCCATCTCGGCCTTGAACGCCTCCTCCTCGGGATCGGGTGTCACTTGATACTGCTCCGGGGCGCCGCCGGCATCGAGATAAGCCTTCAGCTTCGCCTCGCGCTCCGCAATGTGGAGCTTGTAGAAGACTGTCTTCAGATAGTCAATCTCCTCTTTCTGCAAAGTCTCCTCGCCGTGGGCGATTTCCTGAATGCGGCTGAGCACCTCTGCCTTGGTCGCATAGACTTTGCGGGGCTGCGCCTCCTCGGCTGCCTCGTGGGTTTCGTTCACGACTTCAGGGGCGGCTGCCTCCTGGTTTACTTCTTCATTCCGGATGGTCCCCTGCTCGAGGACATTGTCTTGAGAGTCCATTGTTTATCAGTTTTTAGTCAATATCGGGCCAAAATTACGAAATTTGTGAAAAAGCGGCACGGTTAAAGCGTTAATTTAACTTAAACTAACCTTTTGTGGCGCAAAATCCACCAACATATCATGGAAACAACCACCGAAATGAGGATGGCGAAGAGGAATCCCCATTGTTTGTCTTCCATGAAATTAATGAGATTCATGCCGAACATCGAGGTCACCAACGTGGGAATCATCAGGATGATGGTCACGGAGGTCAGCGTTCGCATCACGGTGTTCATGTTATTGTTGATGATACTGGAGTAAGTGTCCATTGTAGATTCCAGGATGTCGGAGTAAATGCTCGTGGTTTCCCGCGCCTGTGACATCTCTGTGTTCACGTCTTCTATCAGGTCGGCATCCAATTCGTCAATCTGCAGCTTGAACTTCAGCTTCGAGAGCAGGTTCTCATTGCCACGGATGGAAGTCTGAAAGTAGGTGAGTGAATCCTGCAAGCGGCTCAGTCCAATCAGGCTTTCGTTGTTCACCTCCTTGTCGAGGTTGCGCTTGGCTTTGTCAATCAACATGGATATCTGCTTCAGACGCTTCAGATACCACACGGCACTGGAGAGGAAGAGGCGGAACACCATATCCACATAGTCGGTGAATCCCTCGCCCCGCTTCTGCTGGAAGCTCACGAAGTCAATCATCATGTTCGTCTCGTAGTAGCACACCGTGATGGTCACGTCGCGCTTGTGGATGATACCGATGGGCACGGTGGTGTAAGGCGTGCGCGAGCGTATCTCCTTGACATAGGGGATACGGAGGATAATCAGCATCCAACCGTCGTCGTACTCATAGCGGGCACGCTCGTCCGTATCGCTGATGTCACTCATGAAATAGTCGGGGATGTTGTATTCCTCCTCCAACATCCGCTGGTCTTCTTCCGTGGGGCACGTCACTTGTATCCAGCAGTTAGGCTGCCATTCATTCAGTTGCGTGAGCCCTCCTTGGGTATTCCAGAAAGTCTTCATTGTGCTAATCCTTTTTTTCGTTTATGAAATGGTCTTAGCGGCAAAGGGATTAGCAGCCTTGCTCGCCATCCCCCGCCT
>JAFLSG010000009.1 GCA_022511065.1 Prevotella sp. | reverse complement strand
CGTTGGCGTTCATCAGCTGCAAGTAGTCTATCATGATGAGCTTCACGCCATGCTCACGCACCAAGCGGCGTGCCTTCGTGCGAAGCTCGAACACGGAAAGTCCGGGTGTGTCGTCAATATAGAGCGGGGCACCGAGCAGGTTGTTGATGCGCTTGTCAAGACGGTCCCACTCGTCGGGCTTCAGCTGACCGTTGAGTATCTTGGAGCCTTCAATCTCGCAGGCATTCGATATGAGGCGGTTCACCAACTGCACGTTAGACATTTCCAACGAGAAGAACGCCATCGGCACACGGAGGTCGGCGGCAATCGTCTTTGCCATCGAGAGGGCGAACGAGGTCTTACCCATCGCGGGGCGACCGGCGATAATCACGAGGTCGGAGTTCTGCCAACCGCTCGTGATGTCGTCGAGTTTGTAATAGCCCGTCGAGATACCCGTCAGTCCGTCGGTGTTCGCGGCGGCGGCGGTCAGCACTTTGAGCGCCTGTGAGATGACGGGGTCGATGGCGGTGTAGTCTTTCTTCATGTTGCGCTGCGAGAGTTCGAATAGCGAACCTTCTGCCTCCTGCATCAGCTCCTCCACATCGACGGTCTCATCGAATGCCTTGGTCTCGATGACGCTTGCGAAGGATATGAGCTGACGGGCAAGCGACTTCTGCGCGATGACGTTAGCGTGGTACTCGATGTTGGCAGACGATGCCACGCGCGAACTCAGTTCAGCCACATAGCCGGGGCCGCCCACCTCCTCGAGCATGCCGAGCTTGGCAAGTTGCTCGGTGACGGTCAGCACATCCACGGGCTTCTCCGACATGCTCAGGTCGCGGATGGCGGTATAGACCATCTGGTTGCGCGGCTCATAGAAGCTCTCGGGGCGCAGGGTCTCGCAGACGACTCCATAAGCCTCCTTGTCTATCATCAGTGCGCCAAGCACTGCCTTCTCCATCTCCAACGCCTGCGGCTGCAAGTGTCCGTAGGTGTTCTCCACGGGTTGTGGTCTTCTCGCCCTGCGGCGGGCGTTGTCTTTCTGTTCTGCCATATCGTCGTTCTATTTGTATGAGCGTTAAAAATCTTATTTCTCCTCCCCTTTCAGCACGGGCAGCGATATATGGTAGCGCACGGCGAGGAAGCGAATCAGGCAGGTGACGGCAAAGCTGATAAGCGCGCCGAGTTCAGCCGACAATCCGAGTGCCACGGATGCCCAATAGACCACGCCGCCGAGCACACACGCCATCGCATAGATCTCCTTGTGGAAGATGACCGGCTCATTGTTGAGCAGCACATCGCGGATGACGCCACCCGCAGAGCCGGTGATGCAGCCCATGATGACCGCCACCCAGAAGGGTTGCCCGAAGGCGAGGCTCTTGTGGATGCCGGCAATGGTGAAGAGCGCCAAGCCAAGCGTGTCGAACACAAACCAGGCATTCTTCAGCGGCTCCATCCAGCGGTTGAAGAATACCACGGTGAGCAAAGCCACCGCCGTGCATATCATATAGATAGGTGTGGTCATCCAGAAGGGAGTCGTGCCGAGCATCACGTCGCGTATCGTTCCGCCGCCGATAGCAACGGCGATGCCGCACACGTAGCCGCCAAACCAGTCGAAATGCTTTGCCGCCGCATGGCGGATGCCGGAGATGGCGAAGGCAAACGTGCCCAGAAGCTCTATAATCCTCTGTAAGGTGAGTATCTCAAAGTCGATGTCTGTCATGATGTCAAGTTTCGTATCTCTTGCCCCAGTAGTTCACCATGCGCTGCCACATCTTCTCCTCCGTCGGGTTGTGCTGCCCATGCCACAGGCGCTCGTTTACGAGGCTGTCGGGAAGATACTGCTGGGGGATGAAGTGGCCGGGATGGTCGTGTGGATATTGGTAGCCGTCGCTGTAGCCGAGTTCTTTCATCAGCTGCGTGGGGGCGTTGCGTATGGGGAGCGGCACAGGTTGATTGCCCGTTTGCCGCACCAATGCGAGTGCCGCGTCGATGCCGAGATAGGCGCTGTTGCTTTTGGGCGAGGTGGCGAGATAGACGGTCGCCTCCGCCAAGGGTATTCTGCCCTCGGGCCATCCTATCTTCATCACCGCATCGAAGGCGGCATTGGCAAGCAGCAGCGCATTAGGGTTCGCCAAACCGATGTCCTCGGAGGCGCTGATAACCAAGCGGCGGGCAATGAACTGCGGGTCTTCCCCACCCTCTATCATCCGTGCCAACCAATAGAGGGCGGCATCGGGGTCGGAGCCTCGGATGCTCTTGATGAATGCCGAGATGATGTCGTAGTGCATCTCGCCGTCCTTATCGTAGGCAAGCGGATTCTGCTGAAGGCGATTCACGACGAGTTCATCGGTAATCACCACTTCTTCCGATGCTTCAGCCTCTACGACCAACTCCAATATGTTCAACAACTTACGGGCATCCCCTCCGCTAAATCGAAGCAGGGCATCCGTCTCTTGCAACGTGATATTCCTCTCCTTCAGAATGATGTCCGTAGTAACGGCACGGTTCAGCAGATTGAGCAAATCGTCTTTCTCCAATGACTTCAGCACATAGAGCTGGCAACGGGAAAGCAACGGGCGGATGACCTCAAACGAGGGGTTCTCCGTGGTGGCACCTATCAGCGTGACGATACCCTTTTCGACCGCACCGAGCAGCGAGTCTTGCTGAGACTTGGAAAAGCGGTGAATCTCGTCGATGAACAGAATGGGTGAAGCCTCGTTGAAGAATCTGCCCTTCTGTGCCTTCTCTATCACCTCGCGCACATCTTTCACGCCGCTCGTCACGGCAGAGAGTGTATAGAAAGGTGTCTCCAAGCGGTGGGCGATAATCTGCGCAAGCGTGGTCTTGCCAACACCCGGCGGTCCCCATAGGATAAACGACGAAATGCGCCCTGCGTCTATCATCTTTCGCAGGACGGCACCCTCGCCGACCAAGTGCTGCTGACCGATATATTCATCGAGCGTGCGGGGGCGTAGTCTTTCCGCCAAGGGTTGTGCCATAATGGGTGCAAAGTTACGCCAAAATGTGAAAATCACAAAAAATATGACCCAAAATATTGCCAATAGGAAATAAAGTGTTACATTTGCAGACAAAATCAAAATAGCATGGCAAGAACGAAGCAACAGCAACCAGAGAGTAATCCGTCACTATCCATAAAATCAATCACCAAGAGCAGTGTCTGGGACATCCAAGAGAACGACGTGTTCCGTATGTGGGATGCTGCGACGAAGGATGCGGAAGTGCGGGAGAACATTCATCACTACCTTGACATCTTCAAGAGTGCTTTCCTGATAGAGGAAATCCATGACGATGCGCCGGCGGTGAAGAAAAGCTACGAGAAGCGGGGTTACAAGGTGACTCAGGTGAAGTTTGACGAGACCTTGAAGTATGTGTGGGCCATCAAAAAGCGCCCCATCATGCGCGTCACCGACCTCACCTATGAGAATATACGCCACATCTCAGCCGCCAAACTCGTGGAGGTGCTCGACCGTAACTTCGGCGGCGGATGGGACTCGCTGTCGCAGTCTATTCAGGACATCATCCAGAGTGCGTTTGACATCTCGACGACCACCCTGCCCAAAGACCGTCTGCACAAGAAGGGTGGCATGTATGAGAAGAAGGTGCAGGACGGCTACGACGTGCTTGAGGTGGAAAAAGGCGGATGGGTGGAGGCCATCTTTGCCAAGTTGAAGCCCGAGCCAGAAAAGTTGCGGATGCAGTTTGGCAAGCGCGACGATGATGAAGACCTCGAGGAAGGCGACGAGGATGACAGCGACTACGAAGAGGAGGACAACTATAATTCTCCTGACGAGGACGAGGCTGAGGTGGAAGACCCCGATGATGATGAAATCACGGAGGACAACTACTCCACCATGATGGACTTAGGTACTGGCGACCCTGATGAAGAGGCTGCTAACCTGCTTGATTTCGTTGATGAGTAAAATCGCATAACCACCAATTTTCATTTATGAACATTCCCGCAAAATTCGGATTTGTAAAAAGACAATCCCATAAGACAGAGGCCATTCAATATGTAGTGTTAAGAAACGCACTCGTTGTCTTGTTGATAACCTTGTTAGGTGGTGCAACTGCTCCCGTGCATGCGCAAGGCGTACCTAATGGTGCTGCTTTCCTGCCAGAGCCTGCAAAGTTTCAGACCGCCCCGATGGCATTTGTCAATGACCAGATACAATACAAATGGGGAAAGTCGCAGCGTAATACGCCTGAAGGCGCACAGGCTGCAATGGATATGCAACATCAAGTGGAGTCATACTTGTCTGCATTCTCCTCGGTTGTAGGTATAGAGATGTCTCGTCAGGCTACGCCCAACATTTATGAGTTGTTTGACTATGCCCTTCGTATGGGCGACCGTTCCGTAGCAGCCACTCAAACGTCCTACACGCTGTTGCGGCCATTCACTCAGTATAAGGAATCATCGTTGGTGCCCAGTTTAGAGAATACTTATTCTACGACAAGCTCTTATCCCGCAGTCCCGGCGATGATGGGTTGGCTTTATGGTCTGATTCTCACTGAAGTTTGTCCTGACCGCCAAGAGCAAGTCTTGTTGCGTGGCTATCAGTACGGAACCAGCTCCGTGATTGCGGGCTTTAACTGGGATAGTGACAGCTATGCCGGTCGTCTGCTTGCTACTGCCCTACTCTCGCGGTTCCATGCCGAGAGCAGTTTCAACTCCATGATTGCCAATGCCAAGACGGAATATAACTACAAAGCAAGTTATGCTCGCACCCGTGCAGAGGGGGATGGTGAAGGAGAAGGAGAAGGCGAGGGAGAAGGTGAAGGTGAACCAGATCCGGATGAGCCTGTAGTGCCTTCTGTTTTGCCATATATTCCTGCTGAAGACCTTCCCAGTGTGTTAGTTTATCTCCCTGCTCCTCCTGATTCTGTGTCTGCTCGTTTTGCTTGTGATATTTATGACTATCAGAATGGGAAGACCATGCGCAATCCCAGTACAACCGTTGGCGGTATGGCGTTAGACGATGTAGAGTATAGTGCAGAAAACTGGACTAACGTTTACTCTTCATTATTTGGTTTGGAGATTTCAGCTTCCAATACACCAGAGATTTATGAATTGATAGACCGGGTTCATCCTACGGGTAATGCTGCAACTCAAGAAGCAAAAGCATACTATATGCATCTTCGTCCTTATGTCTGGTTTGATGAAATATCTGGTTATCCGGCTGATGATGAAGGGTTGCGCTATACTGGTTCTTATCCCTCCGGTCATGCCTCTGGTAGTTGGTTGATTGCCATGATTCTTTCTGAAATCAATCCCGCTGCCCAAGAAGAGTTGTTGGCGCGTGCCTATCAATATGGTCAAGGGCGTGTCATCACAGGATTTCACTGGCAGAGTGATGTTGATGCCGGTCGGTTAGTTGCAAGTGCCGCTTATGCTCGTCTCCATACAAGTAGCGATTTCCAAAAGCAGATGCTTGCAGCAAAGAATGAATACAAGACAAAGACAAGTACAGGTATTGAGAGCGCCACAACCAAAGATGCTGTTGATGCAGATGCACCTATCTATAATCTTGGCGGGATTCGCGTAGATTCCCCGACACAGCATGGAGTCTATATTCAAGGAAACAAGAAAGTGATTTATTAAGGAAAAACAAAAAGTCTAATATACAGATTCCCTAAAATGAAAAAGAGAGCTTGGTATTTCTACCAAGCTCTCTTTCTATATCAGTTATTAACCGAACCTCCGACAATGTCGAGAAGTTCATTGGTGATTGCCTGTTGTCGGCTCTTGTTATACTGCAGATTGAGTACACGAAGCAATTCATCTGCATTATCCGTTGCCGTCTGCATGGCCACCATACGAGCCGCATGCTCTGAGGCTGCACTGTCAAGCAAAGCAGTGTAGAGCATCAAGTGGGCAAGTTTCGGAATTAGCTGCGAGAGGACGGTATCCATATCCGGCTCCACAAGGAAGTTATCATGCAATGGTTTGACTTCTTCCTGCTGTTGTGACCGTTCCCGCTCTCCACGCTTGCGAAGATATTCCTGGCTCTCTTTCGTGGCGATTACGGATGTCAAATCACGCTCATGATCACGGTCAAGTTCTTCTTCCACATTGATGGGCAAGAAGGTCTTGCGGGTGAGAATCTGCGAACCGGCACTCTTGAAGTGATGGTAAATCAATTCCACTTTATCAATCTCGCCATTTGCAAATTTCTCTCCCAACTCCGTCGCAATCTCAATACACTCACGCACGTTGGGTTTATCAACAAGTGCAGAATACTCACCCTGCACATTCAGTCCCTGCTTCTGAGCTTTTTCTGCCACCTTTCTGCCAATGGGATAAACCTCGATGTTCTCAAGGCCAATCTCAGCAGCATAGGCTTCGATAGTGTGGTTCATCAGCTTGATGACATTGGCATTGAATCCGCCACAGAGGGAACTGTTGGAGGAATAAACCACCAACGCCACACGTTTCACAGGACGCACCTTGTCGAATATAGTGTGCGCCTCCACTTCGGCCGCCAGAAACGACTTGAGAATGTGTTCCAGCATCGTCTCGTAAGGCAGCATATTCTGGATAGCCACCTGTGCATGATGGAGCTTCGAAGAAGCCACCATCTTCATTGCAGAGGTAATTTTCCGGGTGCTGTTTACCGAAGCGATACGGCCTTTAATCTCTTTGAGTGACGGCATAGGCTATCATGCTTTATAAGTTCCCGCGATGTCCGCCATTACAGCCTCAATCTTTGCGGTCGTCTCATCGTCAATCTTACCACTACCGAGTGTCTCGATGACCTCAGGAGCTGTGGAACGCATCTTATCAAGGAACTGTTCCTGACACTCACGCACCTTGTCAATGGGCACATCACGCATCAGTCCATGCACGCCACAATAGAGGATAGCAATCTGCTCACCTACGGGCATCGGACTATACTGCGGCTGAATGAGCAACTGATTGTTCTTACGACCACGGTCAAGCGTCATGGCAGTCACGGCATCCATATCACTGGAGAACTTAGAGAATGACTCCAATTCACGATACTGCGCCTGGTCAATCTTGAGCGTACCAGCCACCTTCTTCATAGACTTGATTTGTGCCGAACCACCGACACGGCTCACGGAGATACCAACGTTGATGGCGGGACGGAATCCTTGGTTGAAGAGATCGCTCTCAAGGAATATCTGACCGTCGGTAATGGAAATCACGTTGGTCGGGATATAAGCCGACACGTCACCAGCCTGTGTCTCAATGATAGGCAATGCAGTCAGCGAACCACCACCCTTCACATGACCTTTCATGCACTCGGGCAGATCATTCATCTGCTCAGCCACCTCCTGCTGTTCATTCATCTTGGCAGCGCGCTCCAACAGACGGGAATGCAGGTAGAACACGTCACCAGGATAAGCCTCACGACCAGAAGGACGACGCAAAATCAGAGACACCTCACGGTAAGCAACGGCTTGCTTTGACAAGTCATCGTAAACCACGAGAGCAGCATGACCTCTGTCGCGGAAATACTCTCCGATGGCAGCACCTGCAAACGGCGCATAATACTGCATAGCAGCAGGATCGGCAGCCGTGGCGGACACAACAATCGTGTAAGGCATGGCTCCATGCTCCTGCAACGTGCTGACGAGAGCAGCAACGGTACTGGCTTTCTGACCGATAGCCACATAGATACAATAGACAGGCTTACCTGCCTCATAGAAACTCTTCTGATTGATGATGGTATCCACGGCGATGGCGGTCTTACCCGTCTGACGGTCACCGATAATCAACTCACGCTGTCCACGGCCGATGGGAATCATCGAATCGACAGCCTTCAGACCCGTCTGCAACGGTTCCTTCACAGGCTGACGATAAATCACACCAGGAGCCTTGCGGTCGAGCGGCATCTCAAATGCCTCACTCAAATCAATCTCTCCCTTTCCGTCGATGGCTTGTCCCAGCGGGTTGATGACGCGTCCGAGCATATTGTCATTGACGCGGATGGAAGCGATGCGCTTAGTGCGCTTCACAACCATACCCTCCTTGATGCCCGACGTTGAGCCGAGAAGCACGCAACCAACGTTGTCTTCCTCAAGGTTCATCACGATGGCCATCGTGCCGTTCTCAAACTCCAGCAACTCATTGGCCTCCGCATTACGCAAGCCGTAGATGCGGGCAACACCATCGCTCACGGTGAGCACAGTTCCCACCTCGTCGAACTTCTCTGCGTTGGAGATGCCCTTCAGCTGGTCAATCAAGACCTGAGACACTTCGCTTGGTTTAATTTTATCTGACATATTACTGTTTTACTTTTTAAGTGTGTTAAGAATGCTATTGAGTTTCGACTTGACACTCGCATCCATACGATACGTGTCATATTCAAGGATGAAACCTCCGATGATGTCGGGATTCACCTCCGTCTCGAACTCCACAGTCCCATTAGTCTTACTCTCCACCATCTGGCGCATCTTCTGCTCTGTTGCAGGTGACACGCGGGCGGCGGTGGTGAGGCGTCCACGGATGATGTTCTTCTCCTGTCGGTAAAGTGTGACGTACGAATTGGCAATGAACTGCATGACACTCTCCCGGTCTTCCTTCAGCACCAATCCTACGAAAGCCTTTGTCAGCTCTGTGGGGGTTCCGCCGACGGCCGTCAGCAGCAATGCCTCTTTTTTGTCCTTCGGGAGCATCGGGTTGTCTATCGTAAGCCGCAACTGCTGCACTTCAGCATAGCTTCTTGCCAGCTGCTGCATCTCAGCATAGACAGCATCCTCGATGCCTGCGTCAATGGCACTCTTGAGGAGTGCGCGGGCATATCTTACCGATATTACTCCTATATCCATACGTCAAAACTTATTTATCAACAGAAACTTCATCCAGCATACGTTCAATCAAATCCATCTGCGCCTGGTCGTCGCTGAGGTTCTGACGCAGAACCTTTCCCGCGATTTCCACGCTCAGCGTGGCTACTTGCTTGCGGATGTCGGCAATGGCGTTCTTCTTTTCCTGCTCAATGGCAGCCTTCGCCTCGTCGAGCAGACGGGCACCTTCTTGTCTTGCCTTATCCTGAGCCTTTTCCACGATGGCGTCGCGAGTCTCAGCAGCCTCCTTTAATATCTGAGCCTGCTTCTCCCTCGCCTCCTGCAAGATGGATTCTCCTTCTTTCTGGATATTGGCCAACCGCTCGTTAGCCTCGTGCGCCTTGCGCAACGAGTCGTCGATGAAGGCTTTCCGCTCATCAACCATCTTGATGATGACGGGGAAACCGTACTTCCACAGGATGAACAACACCACGAGGAAGACGACGGTCATCCAGAAGAAGAGACCAAAGTCAGGGGTTATCAATGACATACGCCGGAATGGAAATTATACGAACAGTGCAAGAATAGAAATCACCAATGCGAGGAATGTGGCACCCTCGACCAGAGCGGCGGCAAGAATCATCGAAGACTGAAGACCGCCCATCTTCTCCGGCTGACGAGCCATAGCATCCATAGCTGAGCCGCCAATACGACCGATACCAATACCTGCACCGATAACTGCCAAACCACCACCTACAGTAGCACCGAGCTTAGCCAGTGCGTCTGCTGCTAATAATAATGAAATCATAATCCTTAAATTTTTAAATTGTTATTGTTTAATTGTTATTTTATTCTGTTTTGCCTTTCGCCGCACCAAGCGGAATCAGGCATGATGCTCCTTTACGTGCGACATGGAGATGAACACGGCCGAGAGCATGGTGAACACCATCGCCTGGATGTAGCACACCAGCACCTCAAGCAGCATCATGAAAATACTGAGAAACACGCTCACGGGGGTCATCACCGTACCGAGCACCGTGCCCATCACCCCGCCAAGGGCGAACATGATGAAGATGATGCACGAGAGCGAGATGGCAATCACGTGACCAGCCAGCATATTCGCAAAGAGACGAATCATCAGCGCGATGGGCTTCGTGAAGATACCAAAGAACTCAATGAACGGCATCAGGGGTACCGGGAATTTCAGCCACATGGGCACTTCTCCCCAGAAAATTTCCTTCCAATATGCCTTCGTACCCGTCACGTTCACGATGAGGAACGTGCAAAGTGCGAGGAACATCGTGCAAGTGATATTGCCAGTCAAGTTACCACCACCCGGGGGGAAGGGCATCACCCCCATCAGGTTACTGATGAAGATGAAGAAGAAGCAGGTAATCAGATACGGCGCATACTTCGGGGCTTCTGCACCCAGCGAAGGCTTAATCATGTCGTTATAGACCGACATCACAAACATGTGTACCAATCCGACAAACCCTTTCGGAGCAGGGTCATCCACTTTATGCTTCTTGCACCACCTTGCAGCCGTGAGGATGCAGATGACGAGCAGAATCGCATTGATGAAGAGCACCATCACCGTCTTTGTGATGGAAATATCGAAGCATACGGGTTGCAGCCCGCTCTCCGTGCGCTCCACAATGCAACCTTTCTCATCCTCCGCTCCCTGAATGTAGAACCCATCAGGCCCTTCGCGTAACAAATCGGCATCCGGCTCATGCGCAAATTGCGAGGAGCAATAAACATGGAAACCGCTGTTCTGCGAATAGAATATCATGGGGAGCGGGATAATCAGCGGATGGCCACCGATGTCGGTGATGTGCCACTGATAGGAATCCTGCACGTGACCGAACAATATCTCCTTCAGGTTTACGCCACCTTCCTCCTTCTCCGCCTCATTGGAAAATGCGGGGAGCGAGCAGCATAGCATCACCACAAACAGGAATATTGGTCTTAATTGTTTCATTTGTTACTGTTTTTACTTACTTTTGCAAAGAATATTGCATCGAAAACGAGCATGACGACATAGTAGATGATGAACACGGCGGCAAACCACTTGATGCTCTCAATGTCTGCCCTATTGACCACGCACCACGCGAGCATCACGATGGCGGCTGCCATCAGACGCAGGGCGGAACTTGCGAGATACAACTTCGGAAGCGTTTCCAGCGAGCGCCTTGCAACGGCCTTCCATGCCTGTCCATAAGAGAAGGAACACACCAGATGGAAGACAGACGAGACTATCAGCACACTGAGGAGGCTCATCCACCCCGACACCTGCATCACGAGCAGCCCCACAAGGGTCATTGCGCAGATAATCCAGAGTGACACCTTATTATATAAGGCCACCGTCCTTTCAATGTTCGTCACGCTCACTTCCATGCTCATTGTCCACATTTACTCCTTCACCTCTACGCAGAGCGAAACCATGTTCTTCTGCACCTCCACGAATCCGCCGAGAATGTCCAAGCGTACCTTCCCTTCCTTCGTACCGTACTCCACAAAGCCCTTGCAGAGCGTGGAGATAATGGGTGCGTGGTCGTTGAGAATCTCGAACTGACCCATAGTACCAGGCACGAGCACACTCTCAACCGCTCCGTCGAACTCAATCTTTTCGGGTGAAACTATCTTTAACTGCAGCATACTCTCATCTCAGGGTTTTACAATCGACTAAGCCTGTGCAGCCTCAAGGAGTTTCTTCGCCTTGGCCTTCACGTCCTCTATCGTACCAACGTTCAGGAATGCCTGTTCGGGAAGGTCATCCACCTCGCCGTCGAGAATGGCGTTGAAGCCCTTGATGGTCTCCTCGATGGGCACCATGACACCTGCCAGACCCGTAAACTGCTCAGCAACGGTGAACGGCTGAGAGAGGAAACGCTCCACGCGGCGGGCGCGGTTCACCGTCAGCTTATCCTCGTCGGAAAGCTCATCCATACCGAGGATGGCGATGATGTCCTGCAATTCCTTGTAACGCTGTAATATCTCCTTCACACGCTGTGCGCACTCATAGTGCTCCTTGCCCACAATCAGCGGGTCGAGGATACGCGATGTTGAGCCAAGCGGATCAACGGCAGGATAGATACCGAGACCAGCGATACGGCGGTCGAGCACCGTCGTGGCATCAAGGTGCGTAAAGGTGGTTGCAGGTGCCGGGTCAGTCAAGTCGTCTGCCGGCACATATACAGCCTGCACCGAAGTGATGGAGCCCGTCTTCGTAGAGGTGATGCGCTCCTGCATCGAACCCATCTCAGAAGCCAATGTAGGCTGATATCCCACGGCTGACGGCATACGTCCGAGCAACGCAGATACCTCTGAACCTGCCTGCGTGAATCGGAAGATGTTGTCGATGAAGAAAAGGATGTCGGCAGCACCGCCGTCCTTACCACCACTATCGCGGAAGCCTTCAGCAACGGTCAGACCAGAGAGTGCAACGGATGCACGCGCACCCGGCGGCTCGTTCATCTGTCCATAGACAAGCGTTGCCTGGCTCTTCTTCAACTCCTCGGGATCAACAAGACTCAAGTCCCACTTACCTTCTTCCATCGCCTTGAGGAATTTCTCGCCGTAGCGAATAACACCCGACTCCAGCATCTCGCGGATGAGGTCGTTACCCTCACGGGTACGTTCTCCCACTCCAGCAAACACCGAGAATCCGTTATGACCCTTGGCAATGTTGTTGATAAGTTCCATGATAAGCACCGTCTTGCCCACACCGGCACCACCAAAGAGACCAATCTTTCCACCTTTCATATAAGGCTCGAGCAGGTCGATGACCTTGATACCCGTGGAAAGGATCTCCTTTTTCGTGGAAAGTTCCTCAAACGTGGGAGCTTCCCTGTGGATGGGATAGGCACCCTCCATATCAAGCGGTTTCATACCGTCGATAGGCTGACCGATCACGTTCAGCATTCGACCCTTGATCTGGTCTCCGGCAGGCATCACGATAGGCGCGCCCGTGGGAACCGCTTCCAATCCACGATGCAGACCGTCAGTATTGTCCATAGCCACGCAGCGCACCGTATCCTCGCCGATGTGCTGCTGCACCTCGACAATCAGGTCGCGCCCGTCACCACGGTCGATACGCAGGGCATCGTGAATCCTTGGCAGCACTTTCTCAGCCTCCTGACCCTCGGTATCGAAATATACATCGATGACAGGGCCGATAATCTGCGAAATGTGTCCTGTAATTTGTGACATACGCTGTTAATATTTTAAGTTATTATTCGTTTTAGGGATATTAGTTGTGGGCAAAGTTACGAAAATATTTTAATATAAAAAACTTTTTGTGAAGAAAAAAATGAATTAAATAAATAAAGTGCCATCTTACAGTCGTAAAATGGCACTTTATAAAAATAACCAGCCTGCTTACGAAAAGCATCAGCCTGCTTATTTCCTCAAGGCGATGTTGTAGTTGTAATACTGGCTGTTGCCCGTTACGTCCTCAAGCACTTTGATGAACGGCGGGAAGTTGGCGGTTTCTTGCTCAGCCATGCCCTTCATCTCCATCATCACCAAGTCGGTGACAGGCGACAGGAAGGTGTCGATTTCGAAATACTGCCCTTTCCAGATAAAGCTCTTGCGCTGCTTGTGAATCGTCTGCCGGTAAGGGTCAGCCTGCTGAAGAAGCGACTTATAGAGATTGTTATTCACCTGACGCTCGGTCTCTATCTGCTCAGTATCGCTGATGCGCTTCTTGGTCTGGTGGACATTCACCACCTTCCCGTTCCACTCACGACGGCGCAAACGCACTTCGCACCCCGGCTCCGCCACCAGATAAGTCTGCGTGATGTCGCTCTCGATACAACCCGGAATCTCACCAGTAATCTCCACCCGATAGACACGCTCATCATGCACCCGCTGGGGAAGTCCGAGCACGCTGGAAATCTCCTTGATGACACGATTTAGTTTCTTCTCAAAGTCATCATGGTTGTTGATGACACGAAGATGAGGATGGCCCGTCCATGCCTTGATGACTTTCTTGTCAAGGTCGCGCGCAATCTGAAGCCCTTCCTCGTTCATCTGCTCGTAGCGTGTGGCGTTGGTGGCAGTGGTGTAATACTGCTCCGCACCATCCGCCGCACTGACCAGATGAAGCACCGCATCATAGCGCTCACGCAGGGAATTGGAGTCCGTACCGGCCTTGGCGGTAATGTCTTCCCACATCTCGGGCGTCATATAGGCAGAAATGTCCATCGTGCCGCGGTCGCATACGACGAGCGTCGGCTTGGTACACGTTTCCGCCAACCGCATGAAGGAGTCTTCGAGCGCCAACTGAGTTTCAAGGATGGCACGCTCACCTTCATAATATAGGTTGCGGTTGGGCGTCAGGTAGTTCCATCCGCCCTGACTATAGAGTGTCGGCACTTCGGGGATGGTGAACACCTTGTAGCCCAAGCCCGTGAAATAGTCGATAATCTTCACGAGTGCCGTCGTCTTTCCCGCGCAAGGACCGCCCGTCAATACAATCTTCTTGATGCTTCCCATCGTCTAAATGCTCAATTCATCGAGCACACGCATCAGGTTCTTGTTCACGGGTTTATCGCTACGGATGGCTTCGCTAAACGGTACGAATACAACCTCGTTGTTCCGCACACCAATCATCACGTTGCGCAGACCCTGAAGTAATGCCTTGATAGCACCTGCACCCGTCACGGAAGCAAGGATTCTATCGTGTGCCGTGGGGCGGCCTCCACGCTGAAGATGACCAAGGATTGACACCCTTACATCAAACTCCGGGAACTCATTCTTGACGCGGTCGGCATAATAAAGTGCGCCGCACTTGGGACTCTCAGACACGATGACGATACAAGACTTCTTTGACTTGCGGATACCACGGGACATAAACTGAGCCAACTGGTCCACATCAGTATCTTCCTCGGGTATCAGGGCCGCTTCAGCACCACTTGCGATGGCAGAGTTCAATGCTAAGAAACCAGCATCGCGTCCCATCACCTCAATGAAGAAGATGCGCTCGTGGGAGTTCGCCGTGTCGCGAATACGGTCCACACACTCCATGATGGTGTTCATCGTCGTGTCGTAGCCGATGGTTGAATCCGTACCATAGAGGTCGTTATCGATAGTGCCGGGCAATCCTACTACTGGCAAGTCATACTCCATACCAAAGTTGCGCGCACCCGTCAGTGAGCCATTGCCACCAATAACCACCAGTGCGTCAATCTCCTCACGTTGAATAGTCTCGTAAGCCTTCGCCATGCCTTCGGGGGTCATAAACTCCTTTGAACGGGCTGTCTTTAAGATGGTTCCACCCGTCATAATAATACCACTGACATTTTCCGTGGTGAAAGACTTAACTTCTCCCTTGATCAGTCCGTCATAGCCGCGGTAAATACCTTTGATGTTCAGTCCGTTGCAGATACCTGCACGTGTGACGGCACGGATAGCCGCATTCATTCCAGGAGAATCACCGCCGGAGGTCATTACTCCTACTGTCTTAATCTTTGCCATATTTCTTGATTTATTAAGTAAATGATTCTATACAAAAGTCAGTTCCGCCCAAAGCACCGCCATGCCGACCATCCAGCCGGCAAGCATCTTCAGCGTGATATTCTTCAAGTACCACCCCACCTTGACGTGTTCCATCTTCATCAGGGCGATGCCACTCACCGACCCCACGGACAATAGGCAACCACCGACGGCGGTCGAGTAAGCCACAATTTTCCAGTAGTTGCCATTGAGGATGAAGTTCGCCATATAATCCGAGTCCATCCAAATATGCAACTGCTCACTCTCCTGTACGGGATAGAGCGAGATGTTACTGATGGCAATGGTAAACGTATCCACAAGGCTGCTGAGCAATCCCGATAGGATGCCGACAACCCATAGGTTGTGTATATTGCCGTCAATCCATGCCGCCACATCGCTGAACACCCCCGTCTCCGTAACCACACCCATGCCAAGCATGATGCCCATCACGAAGAGCATTTGCTGGATGGAACTATATTGCAGCGCCTGCGGCATGCGTCTCGGGGACATCTGGTCGGCGTTCATCAGTTTGTGGTTGAAAGCCTCGTTAATCACCCACAGCACACTCAGCACACAGAGCGCACCAAGGAAAGGCGAGAGTTTCGTGATGTTGTGGAAGGTGGGGATGAACCACAATCCTCCAATACCCACGAACAGCATCACCACGCGCTGCCAAGGTGTCAGATTCGTATCATCGCCCCGATATGGCATCGGAGACCATTGTGCATCAAGCGTGTCAGGCAACATACGGCCAATGAGCATCGTGGGAATCACCCAAGCAAGGATAGCGGGCAGCGCCATATAGGATGTGAATGCTGTTGCCGTCACCGCACCATTACCCCACAATAACAAACCCGTAGGGTCGCCTATCACCGTGAAACATCCGCCGCAGTTGGCGGCAATCACGATGGCACTACCGATAAACATCCGCTGACGACGGTTTTGCACGATGCCGTGCATGATGATGAGCATCATCGTGGCAGTCGTCAGGTTGTCCAAGTTGGCGGAAATGATGAACGTGGCAAACGTAATGCTCCACAACAGCCGCTTAGAGTTCCTTGTCCGAATCCACCTTGAGATGAAGTCAAAACAGCCGTTGTTGTCCAGAATCTGGATAATGGTCATCGTGGCAAGCAGGAACATGACGATGCTCGCCGCGCGCCCCACGTAATTCAGGAACACCTCATTATAAATGTAGTGCTTCACTGCATTGCTCGATGGCGCTTCGCCGGCAAGGAAATCGACATACTCATGCGGATGCTGCGACATTACGAAGTCCGTTCCGTAGCAGATGTAGCACACCCACCCGGCAGTACCAAGGAACATACCTATCGCCGCCTTGTTCACCCCCGTGAGGTGACCGGTGGCAATAAGCACGTAGCCCATCAGCAACAACAGAACGATAATCAGCGTCATGGCAGCCCTTGAATCTTATCCTCCGAAATTATCATACATAATGCTTTCCGGCTCAACGCCCAGTGAGTCGAGCATCTGAACGACTGCCGCCGACATCGGGCCTGGGCCGCACATGTAATACTCCACATCCTCTGGAGCCTCGTGGTCCTTGAGATAGGTGTTGAGCATCACCTGATGAACAAAGCCCGGCGTGTATTTAACGCCTGCCGCATCAGCAGCAGGATCGGGACGGTCGAGTGCAAGATGGAAATGGAAGTTAGGATACTCCTTCTCCAAACCGAGGAAATCATCAAGATAGAACACCTCATTCAGCGCACGCGCGCCATAGAAATAGTGCATCTCACGGTCAGTTGTATGGAGCGTCTTCGTCATGTGCATAATCTGCGCACGGAGCGGAGCCATACCGGCACCACCGCCCACCCAAATCATCTCACGCTTCGAGTCAAAGTGCGGATGGAAGTCACCAAACGGACCACTCATCACCACTTTGTCGCCAGGTTTCAGCGAGAATATATACGAAGAGGCGATACCGGGATTGACATCCATGAATCCGCTGCGATCAGCCTTGAATGGAGGCGTGGCGATGCGCACAGTGAGCATAAACACATCACCCTCAGCGGGATAGTTGGCCATTGAGTAGGCACGGATAGTCGGCTCTGGGTTCTTACACTTCAGTGAGAACATCTTGAAGTTCTCCCACGAAGGCAGGTACTCGTCTCCTATGAGTGACTTATCGAAATCCTTGTCATAGTCAATGCATTCAAAAGCAGGAATCTTAATCTGTGCGTATGAACCGGGCAAGAAATCCATGTGAGCGCCCGCTGGCAACTGCACCTTGAACTCTTTGATGAACGTGGCCACATTCTTATTGGAAATGACCGTACATTCATACTCCTTCACGCCCAGAATACTCTCTTCAACGTGAATCTTCAAATCGCCCTTGACCTTGCACTGGCAACCAAGTCGCCAATGATCCTTGATTTCCTTCCGCGTAAAATGAGACTTCTCCGAGTCAAGAATCTCACCGCCACCCTCAAGCACCTGAACTTTACACTGTCCGCAACTTGCCTTACCTCCGCAGGCGCTGGGCAGGAAAATGCCATTTTCATTGAGCGTCGCCATCAGGTTATTACCCTGAGGTACGCTGATGGTGCGGTCGCCGTTAATCTCTATGTTCACGTTCCCGCTTGGCGAAAGATATTTCTTTGCCACGAGAAGAATGACTACGAGTGCGAGAATCGTAATCAGGAAAACCAATATGCTGTATAATATAAACTGTCCCATACCTTATTATATATTAAGTCCGGAGAAACACATCATTGCCATCGCCATCAGTCCCACGGTGATGAACACGATGCCAAGTCCCTGCAAGGGCTTGGGCACATCACTGTACTGCATCTTTTCGCGGATAGCACCCATTGCCACGATGGCAATCGTCCATCCAAGGCCAGAGCCGATGCCATAGACGATGGCGTCCCACACGGAAGTGATAGCCTGCGAATTGTCAGGGTCGAGCAATATGCGCTGTTGCATGAACAACGAGGCACCCATGATGGCGCAGTTCACGGCAATCAGCGGCAAGAAAATACCCAGCGCCGCATAGAGCGACGGCGAATATTTCTCCACGGTCATCTCAACCAACTGCACCATGCCGGCAATCACGGCGATGAAAAGAATGAAAGAAAGATAACTCAAATCCACCCCTTCCACAAGGCAATCTGCCCCAAGTACCTTTGTCTGAAGCAAGTAATTGACGGGGACGGTGACGGCAAGCACGAAAGTGACGGCCAGTCCCAGCCCAAGGGAAGTCTTCACGGTCTTCGACACGGCAAGGTAGGAACACATGCCGAGGAAGAAGGCAAAGATCATATTGTCAACAAAGACAGAACGGAAGAATAAACTTATTGCGTGTTCCATATCCTATACCTTTATTTCTCCTTGTAAAAATATGCACGATGAACCCATATCACACAACCCACGAGGATGAGTGCCATGGCGGGCATCGTCATCATACCATTGTTCACATAGCCAAAACCATAGCATCCGTCGGGGATAATCTGAAATCCTAAAAGCGAACCGCGCCCGAAAAATTCGCGGACACCGCCGACGATTACGAGAATCATCGCATAGCCGAGACCATTACCAACGCCGTCGAGAAACGAAGGCCAGGGTTTGTTCATCATTGCGAATGCCTCCAAGCGACCCATCAGGATGCAGTTAGTAATAATCAATCCCACATACACACTCAGCTGCACGCTCACATCGTATGCAAAGGCTTTCAGCACCTGCGACACGATGGTTACGAGAGCCGCCACAACCACCAATTGCACCACGATGCGGATGCGGTTGGGAATCGTATTGCGGATGATGGAGATAATCACATTTGAGAATGCCGTGATAACCGTCACGGCGAGACCCATCACGATGGCAGGCTTCAATTGCGAGGTGACGGCGAGTGCCGAGCAGATGCCGAGCACTTGCCCAAGTATCGGATGGTCGAGGTTCAACGGATTGGTAAAAACCTCTTTGTTTTGTTTACTGAATAATGCCATGTCCGTTCTTTTTAAAGAGGTTGATATACTTTGCCAGACAATCCTGAAGCATCGCGCTCACGCCGTCAGAGGTGAGCGTTGCGCCCGTAACGGCATCCACCTGTGATGCGGGATTATCCACTTTTTTCACTACGGCGAGAACTATATTGCCGTCAGCGTCCTGAATCTTCTTTCCACGGAAACGCTCTTGCCACTCTTGCGAGTCCTTAATCTCGGCACCAAGACCAGCCGTCTCACTCTCATGGTTGAAATATGCGCCATAGACGGTGTTCAAATCGTCATCAACGGAGATAAAACCGCTGATGCCACCCCAGAGTCCCATACCCTTCAGAGGGAACACATACTTAATCTGGCCATCGACTTCGCAACCGTAATAGGTCAAGCCTTCTGCCTCCACTTCCGTCTTCACGACCTCGGCATATTTTTCTTCAGCCTCCTTACCGTCAAGACCACGTATGTTAAGCGAATAAAGTACCTGCTTTTTCACGTCAAGTGCCACGTTAGCATCCTGCATAGGCTTCAACGCCTGAAAGACGAATGCAAGCAGGAATGCAACGACGATGACAAGCACCGCACTATATATAATAATGTATGAATTCGAGTTCGTGTTCAGTTTCATCTTGTACCTCCTCTCTTCAATCGTTTCGAGATATTACGCTCCACGACAAAGTGGTCAATCGTCGGGGCAATCATATTGCCAAAGAAGATGGCGAGCATCATACCCTCTGGATAGCCAGCGTTCATCACGCGGATAATCACCGCCATCGCACCAATAAGGAAACCATAGATATACTGTCCTGTCATGGTACGGCAAGAAGTTACGGGGTCGGTTGCCATAAAGACGGCACCGAAAGCGAAGCCACCCATCACAAAATGGTCAGTGGTAGTCAGCGGAGACATACCCGTCTTGTGGAAGATGAACGACATCAGCGCACCACCCACAAAGACAAAGAGCATTGTGCGCCACGATGCGATACCCGTCCAAAGCAGAATCACGGCACCGATGGCTATTGCAATAACTGAAGTCTCTCCGATAGAGCCTGGTATCAAACCGATAACCATATCCAGCATCGATGCGTCAGGCGTAACACCCTGCGCAATCTGACCGAGTGGCGTAGCGGTCGTAAAGCCATCGGGCAATGTGTTTCCAAGTCCGAAAATCGTGTCACGAGCCACCCAGATGGTGTCACCTGTCATTTTCGAGGGATAGGAGAAGAACAGGAACATTCGAGCGGCAATGGCAGGGTTGAAGATGTTCATACCCGTACCGCCAAAGATTTCCTTGCAGAAAATAACCGAGAATGCGCATGCCAAGGCAAGCATCCAGAGCGGACAGCCTATCGGCACAATCAGCGGAATGAGGATACCACTGACGAGATAACCCTCTTGAATCTCCTCGCCTTTCCATTGCGCCCAAGCAAACTCAATGCCGAGACCGACAATGTAACTGACAAGAATCTTGGGAAGCACCGCGAGGAAACCATAGCAGAAGATTTCCATGAAACTTGCGCTCTCAAGCGTGCCGGCAGCCAGATAGTTCTGATAACCCACATTATACATACCGAACAACATGGCAGGCATCAGTGCGATGACCACCATACTCATAATGCGCTTCGAGTCTATCGAGTCGTGAATGTTCACGCCGCTCCTCGCTGTGTCGTTGGGCACATAGAGGAAAGTCTCAAAGCCGTCAAAGACGGAACGGAAAGCGTGTAGCTTCCCACCCTCTTCAAAATTCGGCTTGATCTTATTCAGATAATTCCTTAATATAGACATAACTATGCGTTTTCTTTACGTAATACATTCAGTCCTTCGCGAACAATGCGCTGCAATTCCAACTTAGAGGAATCTACAAACTCCGCCAAAGCAAAGTCTTCTGGCGAAATCTCGTAGATACCCAACTGCTCTTGCCTATCAATATCACCGGTGATGATGGCCTTGATGAGATATTCACCATAAATATCCATCGGAAGCACCTTATCATACTCACCGCTCATAATCATGTGACGCTCACCGCCCTTCACACGAGCATCAAGTGCATACTCTTTCTTGCCAAGCAACCAAGAGAAATAACTACGATTCACCGAGAACTGCTTGAAACGCGGCAAAATCCAACCAAGCATCTCGTCGGCATCATCACCTTCAGGAATCACGGTAATCTCACTGGTGTGGGCACCCAAATAGCCATCCTTCGTGGTGGGCTTGCCTGTCAGCACATTACCGTTGATGATGCGGACACGTTTTCCAGCATCATAACTATTGCTTAATAGCGTTGCAAGTTCTTCGCCCACAAGCATATCCACGTAGGCAGGCGATTTAATCTCGCTACCAACAAGTGCCACGGTGCGCGTCAGGTTCACCTTTCCCGTATTAAATAGGCGACCGAAGAAAAGCACGGCAGTAGGATCCACCGTCCACACCACCTCACCTTTATTTACTGGGCAGAGATGATTCACCTGCACGCCTACGTTACCTGCGGGGCACGGGCCATCAAAAACATTCACTTCTACATCCTTCATCGACTCCAATGCCGAGCCAACCCCAACGCCGAGATACGTCTTGGCTATCTTGGAGAGAGCAGTCAGACCCGTCTGGAAATCAGCCTCTTGCCCTTTCACCTCAAACTCGAAATCTGCTGCCAGCGGCTTGTCACGCAAGGCTGACACGAAGATAGCCTTTGGCTGTGTGGTAGGGTTAGTGGAAACGGCATAAGGCAGCTGGTCGATATAACCGAAAAGACCAGCTTCAAGCAATGCCTCTACCACCGCCTTTCCATCCAGATGGCTGACATCTTTTTTGCCGAAATCCACATAACTCTGCTGGGCATCGGCATCCACTTTCACGCAGAGCACTTTCCTGCGCTCACCACGCACAACGGCGGTCACCGTACCGCTCACAGGCGAGGCAAACTTCACTTCGGGATATTGCTTATTGACAAACAAAGCATCCCCGGCCTTGACTTTATCTCCCTCACGGACAACGACTTTCGGAGTAACTCCCTCAAAATCATCCGGCACGAGTGCATACTTGCCGTTGGATTTCAGGCGGATTTTCGTCTCCTCTGCCTTTCCTTTCAGTTTGATGTCCAAGCCTTTGCGCAATTTGATAACATTTGCCATTTATATAAGACTTTGATTAATTAGTTGCAATGTACGACCGCAAAATTACTAAAAATTTAAGTAGATATGCATCAAATTCTTCAGAAATATTATATTATCCAGATATTTTGTCGTACTTTTGCAAAATAATTCCGACAAATGGAAATCATTTGCAATATCGGACTGACAAATCATCAGGTTTAGAAACTTTCTCGGTGAAGATACTCAAACAACTAATAAGCTGGACCATCTGGGGTGTCATACTCCTTAATCTGACACTTATGGGGCTTGCTCATCTGCCGGCGGCACAATCCTTTATTGGAAGGAAAGTGGCGGGGGCGGTGCAGCAGAAGCTGGGCACGCAGGTCAGCATCGGGAGTGTCAATCTCGGATTCCTCAACCGTATCATCATCGACGATGTGACCATCCTTGACCAGCAAGGAAAGAAAATGCTCCGCGTATCTCGTCTTTCGGCAAAGATTGATGTGCTGCCGCTGACGGAAGGAAAAATCTCCATCTCATCTGCTCAGTTGTTCGGCGCGCATCTCAAACTCTACAAACAGCACGCCAAAGCGAAACCAAACTTTCAGTTTGTGCTTGACTCGCTTGCTTCCAAGGACACAACGAGCCATACGCCCCTTGATCTGCGCATCAATTCCTTTATCATGCGCCGTTCAAGCATCGCATACGATGAATATGACAAGCCGAAGACACCCTATCGTTTTTCATTGGCTCACATTGCTGTCAGCGAATTGTCTGCGCATATCAACCTATGGACACTGACTGACGACTCGCTTAATCTGAATGTAAAGCGACTGACATTTGAGGAGCAATCGGCATTGAAAGTCAAGCACCTGACCTTCCATTTAGAGGCAGGGAAGCAAAAGGCATTATTGACCAACTTCAAGTTGCAGATGCCAAACTCATTGCTGCAGACGGACACCATTTCCGCACATTATGCCTTTGGCAAAAATGGATTTAACGCCGAGACACTCACCTATTCAGGCGCTATCAATGACAGCCACGTTACGCTCTCAGATTTAAGGGGTTTCGAGCCTTCGCTAAAGAATTTCCAGAAGCAGATTGAGATAACCACTTACTTCAATGGGACTGCCCATGAACTGACCATTCCGCAACTTACGATTGCCACGGAACAACGAGATATTGACATTGATGTGAGTGGTTGGGTAGAGAACTGGAATCAGCGCCCTGCGTGGCATTTGCAGATGAATAACCTTACTCTCTCGGATGCCACAATTGATTTCATTTCCAAGAATATCTACCAACTGCCTCAAGAACTTACCCGATTGGGCAACATACAGATGAACGGCACGTTTGACAGGGATTTGCAGGGAGAGACATCCTTGCATAGTCTGGTGCAGACGGGTGCCGGTGAGGTCAGTCTGCAATTCAACATGGCGGCCGACCAACAATTTGATGGCAATGTAGAGACGGAAGCCTTCAATCTTGGGCAGATTCTTGATAATGAAAAGTTGGGCGAGTTTGCCACGAATGTCTCCATCAAAGGGAAATGGACGGACAGACAACACCCAGATATGACTGCCGTGGGTGAAGTGAGCCGATTGGAATACAATGACTACACCTATCAAAACATTGTGCTGAACGGTAGTTATCAGCAATCCACCATTGCCGGACAACTGACCATTGGCGACCCTAACCTGACAGCACAATTGGAGGGTGAGGTTGCTGACGATGTGTTTGCAGAGGAAAATGGTAAGAAAAAGCGCATCAAACTGAAGGGAGAGGTCAGTCATTTCAGCCCATCAGCCACTAAACTGACCGACAAATGGGGGGATGCAAAATTCTCTACACAACTTGATGCCGATTTCACCGCCACGAATCTCAACGATGCCACGGGCAACATCCGCATCAGTAGTTTCACGATGACGGGAGCAGACGATGGGCAGCCCTATTTCCTTAATAATCTGAATATTGCGTCAGGCTACGACGAAGGCATCCATTTCGTGAGTCTCAAAAGTGATTTTGCCGATGCAGAGTTGAAAGGCACATTCGACTACGGCACGCTTGCGCAAAGCATCACCAACATCGTAGGTTCAAAACTCCCTACCCTGCCCGGCTTGCCCAAGCAAGACAATAGCACGGATAACAATTTCAACCTACGGCTGCTGATGAGCAAAAGCGATTGGCTGCAAAGGCTCTTGGGGATAGACCTCACGCTTCAGCATCCGCTCACGCTGACCGCCCGCGTGAATGATAATACCCGTGAAGTCTATCTTGACGGCGATATCCCCTCCTTTGCCTACAACGGTTCGTGGTATTCCGATGGCAGCATTCACGTTACCACCCCTGCGGATACACTTAAATGCAACGTAGATGTCACCAAGCGGATGGATAATGGTCAGCAGATGGATATCACCCTGCTTTCGCACGCCATCCACAACAATCTTTCCGCCTCGCTCGCCTGGGACAATCATCAAGAGAATCAACGGATGAGCGGACAGGTGAACAGCGTGATGCAGTTCTATAAGAATACTGACGGAAAGTCTGAGGCGCTGATTCGCATCATCCCTTCACACCTTATTCTTAATAATGAGAAATGGAGCGTGGAGCCAGCTGCCATTCTCTACCATGAGAATCATCTGGTGGTGGATCACTTTGCCATCAAGCAAGGGCAGCAGCACATCTTGATAGACGGCATCGCCTCCAAGCGTCCCAATGATATGCTCGCCATAGACTTGAATGAGGTGGAAGTCGGGTATATTCTCGACCTCGTGAACTTCCATTCCGTGGAATTCAGCGGTAAGGCGACTGGCAAGGCTTATGTTTCCTCGCTGTTCAGCGACTTTGCTGCCAATGCCCGGTTAGATGTACACGATTTCAAGTTTGAGCGCGGGCGGATGGGTACGCTTCACGCCAACGTGCAATGGAATCAGGAGGAAAAGCAGATAGATATTGATGCGACGGCAGATGACGGCGAGGATGCTCAGACGATTATCAAGGGTTTCGTATCACCTCCCCATAACACTATCGACCTTGGCATTTATGCGAGGGGCACTCATATCGACTTCATGCACAACTTCACGAGCAGTTTCCTCAGTAGCATCACCGGCAATGCCACTGGTGACCTCCGTCTGGCGGGTACGCTCGATAACATCAACCTCACGGGGCAGTTGGTCGTGGATGGCGAGGCTTCAGTCACCCCACTGAACACTACCTATGAACTTCGCCGCGACACGGTGGTGATGATTCCCGACGAGATTGAACTTCGGCACATGGTCGTGTATGACAAGGACGGCAATCCGGGCATCCTCTCCGGTGGCATCCATCATCAGCACCTCACTAACCTTACCTTTGACCTCTATGTGGAGGCTGATAATCTGTTGGCGTATGATTTTCAGGATTTTGGGGAATCTACCTTCTACGGCACGGTGTATGCTTCGGGCGACGTGGCTATTCAAGGCCGCCCACGTGAGGTTACCATCGACTGCAACGTAACCCCACAGAAAAATTCGGTGTTCGTCTATAATGCCGCCAATCCCGATGCTATCTCCAAGCAGGAGTTCATAGAATGGGGTGTGGAGGATGAGGCGACAGCGCCAAGCCTTTCCAACCTGAAAGAGAACGTCAATCCTGAGCGATTTGCCGATACGGACATCTATATCAACTTTCTCGTGAACACCACGCCCGAAGCCACGCTGAGATTGCTGATGGATGCCAACACGAATGACTACATCACGCTCAACGGCGATGGTGTCATCCGAGCCACCTTTCACAATAAGGGCGCATTCAATATGTTCGGCACATACACTGTGGATCACGGCACATACGACATCACGATACAGAACATCATCAAGAAAAACTTCACGTTCAATCCCGGCGGCACCATCATATTCGGCGGTGATCCATACAACGCGGCACTTAATCTGCAAGCGGTCTATACCGTCAGTGGCGTGAGCCTCTCCGACCTGAACATCGGCAACTCTTTCACCAACAACTCCATCCGCGTGAACTGCCTGATGAACATCGGTGGACAGCCAAACGCTCCCAAAGTGGATTTCGACCTTGAGATGCCCAACGTGAATGCCGACGAGCAGCAAATGGTGCGCTCTGTCATCAACGGGCAGCAGGAAATGAATCAGCAAGTCGTCTATCTGCTCGGTATCGGGCGCTTCTATAACCAAGGCAACAACAACTCTGGCACGGAGCAGCAAGACCAGACCTCGCTTGCGATGCAGAGCTTCCTCTCTGGCACGCTCTCCACGCAGATTAACACCCTGCTCGGAAACATCATCAAAAGCGACAACTGGAATTTCGGAGCCAATATTTCCACAGGAAACGAAGGTTGGCACAACGCGGAATACGAGGGTATCATCAACGGCCGTATGCTCAACAACCGCCTGCTGCTCAATGGTCAGTTCGGTTATCGTGACAATGCCACGCAAGCCAATCCGTCGTTTATCGGCGACTTTGACATCCAATACCTGCTATACCCCAACGGCAACCTCGCCCTGAAGGTCTATAACCAGACGAATGACCGCTACTTCACCCGTTCCTCACTCAACACGCAGGGTGTCGGTCTTATCATGAAAAAGGATTTCAATGGCATTCGTGACCTTTTCACCACTCGGAAGGGCAGCACGAAGAAGCAAAAGAAAAAGCGGAAGAAGGAATAGAATGGCATGCGCGGCTAAATAGTCCGCAGCCCTTAATAAGCAGGCATCTTATCCTGCTAACCAGCCTGATTATTCAAATAAGTAGGCTGGTTACGCAAATAAAAAGGCATCTTATTCCACTAATCAGCCTACTATCTACTTCCAATATAGAGGAACACCATACCCAACAGCACCAATGCCAAATCAAACGCCTTCGCCTTCAGATTTTTCTCATGGAATATCACCGCGCCAAATAGGAAACTCACGATGACACTCCCTCTGCGCACCATTGACACGATGGATATCATCGCGGCAGGCAGACTCAGCGAATAGAAATACATGAAATCGGCCGCCGAAAGGAAAAGGCTCACGCCAAGAATCGACCACGACCAATGGAACGGTGTGGTTTCCTTGCGTTTTGGCCACCAGAGCAAAACGAGCATCGCCCCCATCATCGCACACTGGTAGATGTTGTACCACGACTGCACCATCATCCTGTCCAGCCCTACGCCTCCACTCTCCACGGGCGCCATCAGATATTTGTCATACAATCCGCTCACCGCCCCAAGTGCCGCAGCACCCACAATCATGTATATCCAGTGGTCGTGCTTGAAGTCGATGCCCTCCTTTTTCCCGCTCCTGCTGAGCATCAGGAAAGATGCCACCGCAAGCAGCACACCAATCCATTGCCAACCATTCAACCGCTCGCCAAACACAAGCAATGCGCCAACAAGCACCATTACGGGGCGAGTGGCGTTGATGGGGCCCACAATCGTCAGCGGCAAGTGCTTCATACCGAAGTAGCCTAAAATCCAGCTTGACAACACGATAAGTGCCTTCAGTACGATGTACTTATGCATCTCCCATCCGCCGCTCCCAACGTGAAAGATGCCCCCGTCGAGCATATTCGTTGCACCGCTCAGCACGATGAACGGCAGGAAAATCAAAGATGAAAACAGGGTGTTAAGAAACAATACAGGAATCACCGCATTACCCCGCAACGCCTGCTTCTTGAATGAGTCATAGCAGCCTAACAACGCTGCCGACATGAATGCCAATATCAACCACATAATCTATGTCTCCTGAAAAACTTGTAAATCCTTTTCAAAACAATCATTAACCGCTACCCTTAATAGGCAACCTTCTCCAAAAACAGCGCGTTTCCCGGCATCGAATCACCGGCCTCCGTACGCCGCTTGCCTTCTATCACTCTCCGAAACTCCTCTATCGTCAGTCGCCCACGCCCTACGTCAATCAACGTGCCAACCACCGCACGCACCATGTTCCGCAAGAAGCGGTTGGCAGATATCTCGAAATACCATGAGTCCTCCGAAATCTGATACCATTCCGCAGCAGTTACCCGGCAGAGTGTCGTGCGTACATCGGAATGGCTCTTGCAGAACGCACCGAAATCCTCATACTCCATCAATACCTTAGCCGCCTCGTTCATCATCTTGAAATCCAACGGATAGCGCAACTCACAACTATATGCCCGCAGGAAAGGATTCTTGCGCGTGTGTATATAATAATGATAGGTGCGGAGCGTGGCAGAAAAGCGTGCGTGGAGGTCAGCACTCACCTGCTCCACTTTTTGCACGGCAATGTCTTGCGGCAAAAGCCTGTTGAGTTTATACGCCAACTGCCTTGTATCCACTTCACGCCCGATATCAAAATGCGCCACCATCATCCTCGCATGCACGCCCGCATCGGTTCTCCCCGCCCCCGTCACGCTTATCTCCTCGCGCAGCAATGTGGAAAGCGCCCGTTGCAACTCTCCTTGCACGGAAATGCCGTTCGGCTGTATCTGCCACCCATGATACCGCGTCCCGTCGTAGCTAAAAGTAATAAAATATCTCAACGCTCTATGATTTCAAGGCACATACGGCTGTTATGATAGGGGCATTTCCAGAAACCAGCCTTATCGTCATCAAGATTGAGTGAACCATCGGGGCGGCGACTCCAATGCCACTCGCCATGCTCATAGTCAATCAGATATTGCTTGATGTATTCCCAACAACGAAGGGCTTTTTCAAGGGCGGATTCATCGCCGAAATGCTGATAGATATTATACCAGCCCACCACATTCTCTGCCTGCACCCACCAATGGAGGTCAGCATCCTTATGACCCGTATCAAGATTGGCCTCGTGAATCATGGAACCATCGGGATTGAGTCCTTTAGCAGAAGCCTCGGCAACCATCTGCACGATTGGTTCAACTTTTCGCAACACATCGGCATCACCCAATACGAGGGCAGCTTCGTGCAACAGCCACGAGCACTCGATATCGTGCCCGTAGCTCTCCAAATGGCCAGCCCCACGTGTCCAATCGTTCTCAAAGAACAAATCAAGGTGATGAGTATCTTGATTCAAAATCTTGTCGGTGAAGATGCCGATGAGATTCCGCAAACGAGATTGGAGTTCAGGGGCATCATTTGTCCTGTTCAGCTCCTTCAGGCAGCGGTAGAGGTTTGTATATGGCTCAATGATATGAAGATGCGTGTTCTGTGACTTGGGGAAATTGGCATCAAATTCTGAGAGACGCATATCGGCAATCTCGCCCCACTCACGGGTACATGCCTCAATGTAGCCATTATACTCGGCATCAAAGGCATGCGCCTCGATGCACTGATAGAGTTGAATAGCATACTTCAGTGCCTCCTCATCTCTCGTGGCACGGGCATATTCGGACATACCATAGATGACGAAACCGATGGCATAAAACTGCTTCTTGGTGTCGAGAGGATTCCCTTTGCTGTCCACACTCCAATAGACACCATCAAACTCCTTATCGATGAAATGGTCGATGATGTATTGCTTGGCACGTGTGGCAGCCTCCAAATATTCAGGGTTGCCCAACACGCGATAGGCGGCAGAGAACGACCAGAGGATGCGAGCGTTGAGGATAGCACCCTTCGGACTTTCAGGATGCAGCACCTCATGCCCGTCAATCCGCCCATAGAAACCACCATTCTCATGGTCTATCATTTTGTCAAGCCAAAAGCGCAGGATGTTGTTCTGGACAACATCCTGCATTTCATGTTTCAATGTTTCGATACTCATTCTTCTATCCTATCGAACAAATAACTTTTATTTTCTTACTCCGTCCGGCGAATCTCCTTCAATGCCCTGTCAATCTCCTTGATACGGCTGGTTGTCAAAGGATAGAACCACACAATGCACATGGAAATCAACGCCACGATGGCAGGGATGAAACTCATCAGCCAACGCAGGCAAGTGATGGCTGCCTCCGGCTGAACCGCACCTGCCTTGAGTTGCTCAGCATCCGTGATATAACCGAAGCCGGAGAGCAGCCAAAGCACGGCAGCACCACCAATGGCACCACCAAACTTCTGCGCCATTGACGAACTTGAGAATATCAAGCCCGTAGAGGCAGTATGGAACTCCAACTCAGCATAGTCACTCACATCGGCATACATACTCCACACCAACGGCGACATGATACCCGTGAGGACAGAGATGATAATCTGCGCTATCAGCATCATCCAGAAGCCAGTCGGCGTGCAGGGGATAAAGAAGAACAGCACACTTAACAGCACAAGGAGGGCATTTACGATGACAAAAGTGGTCTTTTTACCCAGCATCTTTGCCACTGGCACCGTGATGGCCACACCTGCCATATTACTTACCTCACCAATACCAAGGAACAATCCGGCATAAAACATGAACACGATGCCAAAGAAGGCAAGACTGACCTCAGGCCCAATGATGTCTTGAAAGAAATATGCCACCGTTGCACCGCGCACGGTATTGAACAGATTGAAGCACAGGGCAGCACCCATCAGCAACCACCACGGATTATTGGAGAGCAAAGCTCTGAAGTCGCTGCCCACACTCACGGTGGAAACGGTCTTCAGATGCTCACGCGTCAGCAGGAAGCAGAGGATGAACATCACGAAGCAGGCCGAAGATATGGTCACCATTGCCCAGAACCAACCACCCTTCGTGTCGTAGCCGCCCATCAAGTCCGTAAGGGGTTCCCAGAGGAAGAGGGAGATGAACGAACCGCCATAGGCGAAGAACATACGGAACGAAGAGAACACAGTCTTCTCATTCGAGTCATCCGTCATCACACCAAGCATTGCGCCGTAAGGCACGTTGATGGCGGTATAGACGGTCATCATCATAATATAGGTGATGTAAGCCCAGATGAGCTTGGCACCATAATCCCAATCGGGTGTCGTGAACAATAAAATGCCGCAGATGGAGAAGAACGGGGCCACCCAAAGCAGATAAGGACGATACTTGCCCCACTTTGTGTTCGTGCGGTCTGCCATGATACCCATCATTGGGTCTGACACGGCATCCCAAATACGGGTGACGAGCACAAGCACGCCCGCATCCACGAGGTTCAGCCCAAAGATGTTGGAATAAAAGAACGGGAGATAGTAAGAGAATATCTTCCAGAACATCGACGACGACATATCGCCGAAACCGTAACCAATCTTTTCGATTAACTTAGTCTTTGCCATGATTCTTTATGATTATTCTTTATGCTTTATGGTTCTTGTTCTTTGCAATCAGCCGCTTGATGGTCTCCACTGATGCCGAAGTCGTAAGTCCGTCCTCCGGCGTATTCATACAATAGTCGATAAGCTTATCAATGGTCGATGTTGCCACGTGCATCCGCGTGTCGGCGGTGGCGTAATAGATGAACACCTTGCCATCCTCGTCGGCTATCCATCCATTGGAGAATGCCACGTTCATCACATCGCCGAGATACTCATAACCTTCAGGAACAAGGAAATAACCACCGGGGCATGCCGTCACACGGGTGGGGTCGTCAAGTGCCGTCATATACATATACAGCACATAGCGAAGACCGTCAGCCGTGGCACGCACGCCGTGCGCCAAGTGAAGCCATCCCTTTGGGGTCTTGATGGGGTGCGGACCCTCACCGTTCTTCACCTCGGTTATCGTATGATAGTGGCGGGCATTGATGATTTTCTCCTCTTTCACCTCTGCGTGGGTAATATCATCCACGAGTGCCCATCCGATGCCACCACCCGAACCGGTATCGATGAATCCATCCTGCGGACGGGTATAGAATGCATATTTGCCATCAACAAACTCGGGGTGCAACACCACGTTGCGCTGCTGAGACTTGGTCTTCAAGTCCGGCAGACGCTCCCATGTCTTCAGGTCTTTCGTGCGGGCGATGCCAGCCGTAGCCGTGGCGGCACTAAGGTTGCCCGGCTGCGTATCGTCATGGCGCTCAGCACAGAACACACCATAAATCCACCCGTCCTCATGCGCCGTGACACGCATATCGTAGATATTGGTGGCGGGAATCACATCGTCGGGCATCGTAATTGGCTCCTCCCAAAAGCGGAAGTTGTCTATGCCGTTTGGCGACTCTGCCACGGCGAAAAACGACTTGCGGTCGGCTCCTTCCACGCGCACCACAAGCACATACTTGCCCTGCCACTTGATGGCACCTGAGTTCATAGCGGCGTTGCACATGATGCGCTGCATCAGATACGGATTATCCTCCTCACAGAAGTCATACTTCCACTCAAGGGGGATATGCGCGGCGGTCACCACGGGGTTCTTGTACTTCTCATAAATGCCGTTACCACCCTCCACGGGTTCGTTCTTACGGCTTAGAAGCTCTTCATGACGTGCACGAAGAGCTTTCAGTTGTTCTGTGAAATCTGACATAATTCTATTCAGAGTGTATTTAGGTATTATTACTGTATATCCTTTAGGAACAATGAGTTCTCCGCATCATAATACTCGCGGAAATAAGGGGCGTCGGGCTTCTCAGGCGAGGGACCGAACCACTCATTCTTGTCGTTGCGCCACACGAGGAAATAGCTGATGGGATACTCATCTACAACGGGTTTCAGCGTTGAGGTCCACCAAGTGGAGTCCGTGAGATTCTTCAGTCCGCACTCGGTGAGGGCTGCAATCTTGCCGTTCTTCTCAGCAAACTTGGTCAGCATCTCAAGATTCTGGGCAAGCTGCAGTTGAAAAGCCTCCTTGTCGCCCCACTGGTAGCCGTCGATGCCCACCAAGTCAATGCGCTCATTGCCCGGATAGCGCTCAAGATATTTTTCTTCCGTCAGGTCGGCAGCCATGCCGGGAGAATATGCCCACACGAGGTTGTTGAAGCCGTCAGCAATCAACTTGTCCTGCAGCATGTTCCACAAAGCCTTGTACTCCTCTGCCGTGCAAAGACGCTCACCCCACCAGAACCACGAGCCTGTATTCTCATGCCAAGGGCGGTAGATGATAGGTATCGGCTGACCATCTTCCGTCTTCAGCGTGGCGAGGAAGTCGCTCATGCGCTGCATCCATGTCTGGAACTTCTCGTGCTGAGAGCCACCGGGCAGGATGCTCTTTACCACCGTGGTGTCTGATACATCCCATGCCGTGTCACCCGTCAGCGGATTGCGCGGATGCCAGCTCAGGGTAATGATGCCGCCACGCTTGTGATGGTTAATCACTTCTTTGGTGATGCGGGTGAAGGGTACGCTGTCAAGGCTCTTCTCGTCGCCCATCTCGATGCCACCCAGTTCAAATCCCATCACGGCGGGATAGTCACCGCACACATCCTTCACGTCGCTGCGGTTATCCTCATACTCCCATGTCAGTCCATACATCGGGTCATCCTGATGCCCGAACATGATACCCTTCTCGCGGAGCGCGAAGAGACGATCTATCAACTGCTGAGCCACCTCATTGTTCGGCCCTGTCTGCTTGCTTGTGCATGCCGCAAATGCCACGGCTGCCAATGCCATTGTCAATACTTTCTTCATTTTCATATTCTTGTTGGTTGTAAGTAGTTTGTCTTATCTCAGGTTCATCTGCTTCAACAGCCATTCTTCCCACTCATCCCATTGCTCCTGATACCAGAAATGGGCGGTCTGCTGATAGGGCGAAATCTCCTTGGGACCGGTCACGATGTTGTAAGTGCCCCATGTCGTCGTCGGGGGTACTACATCATCGTTGTAGCCGAAAGAGAACCATCCCTTCTGGGCATCGGTGATGAGACGGGCGAAGTTCACACCGTCATAGTAGCGCGATGTCTCGATGTTCTTCTCCGTACGCTTAGCCTTGTCCCAGTAGAAATAGTGAGGCCAGCCGCAAGCGATGCCTTTCAGCGATGCCGTATGGTCGCAGAGGGCAGCATGGACGGGAGCATAGTAGGTGATGCGGCGGTCGAGTCCTGCCGTGGCAAGCGTCAAAAATCCGCCTTGGCTCGAGCCCGTCACGCCAAGTTCCTTTCCATTCCACGGCGTGTACTCCTCTATATAGTCGAGCGCACGGATGCAACCGAGGATGACGTGCTTGTAATAACTTTCATCGCGGTTGTCCATGCCGAAGTTCCAGTAGCCGCTCAGCGCACCATTCTGGAGATTGTCATAGATGCGCTGCTCCATTGTGACAGGCACGCCGTGGATGCCGATTTCAAGCACCACCGCACCCTGCGATGCCGTATAGACATCACCGCCGTAGGGGCGAACACCTGCACCCGGCACGCGCAACAAGGCGGGATATTTGCCTTCCTTCACGGGCACGGTCAGGATGCCGTATGTGCGGTTACCGCGACTCATGTTCTGGAACGACACCTCATATACATTCACATCCTTCGTGCAACGCTCCGGCAACAGCCGCTTCGTCGGGTCGAGGTCAGTCTTGCGCGCCTCCTTGATGGCATTCTGCCAGAAGTCGTTGAAGTCTTTCGGCATCACGGTCGTAGGCTGCAACTGCTCGGGAGAAAATGCTACGGCGCACGCGCCCTTATAGTCTTTCCCACCAACATGGGCGGTCACATCCACGCGATAAAATCCGGGCGTCTTCATGCTGCCCGTCAGTTTCAGCGTACCGTCTTTCAGCACCATGCTTTTCTTCACGTCCTGATACATTTCAGGACCAGCGGCATAGTCGATGCTCACGTTGTCGAGCAGCGTACCCGACTTGAGCACGTTCACCACGAAACGGGCAGTCTCGCCACTTTTGTAAGTCCAGTCCTGATGGTCGGGCTGCACCGTTACCACAATGTTGTTGCCTCGTATTTGCGCGGACAGCCCCATGTATGCCGCCACGCAGAGGAAAAAGGTCAGTAGTCTTTTCATATCGCCTCCGTTTTTTGGTTATCTGAGTTTGTTCATCCTCTCCACCTGCGACTTGATGACCTCAAGGGTCGATTTGTCGCCCGCAAACACCGAGTTCAGCCCCTGCTGCTCCTGTGCCGGGTCGCCCGTATAGTCGTCGCCCACCTGCCATTGCTCCTCATGCTTCGGCTTAGCCAAGCCGCCCCATCCCCAGAAGTTGCAGCCGGCGAAATAGCCACCCTGCTCCGCATTGTCAGCCACGAGCGAGAACACGAACTGGTAGAATCCGTCGCGCCCCGTGGTCGGCGTGCCGAGACTGAACTTGAAGTCATCGCGCGGATAACCGAACTCCTCCATCACGAGCGGTTTGTTCAGACGAGCGCAGATGGCGAGGTGGCGGTCTATGTAGTCCTTCGTGTTCGCCTTCGCCCTGCCAAGGTCTTCAATCAGGTGATCCTTGCGCGCCCAACTCCAGTTGTAGGGCCAGAGGTGTATGTTGCAGTAATCCACGTTCTTGTCCGTGCAGATGCGCTCATAGCAGTCGTAATCCTCCTCGCAGCCCCATGCGCCCTCGCTGCCGATGCTCACGAGGTGGTTCGGGTCGAGTTCGCGAATCAATGCCGATGCCTCTGCGAGCCACTTCTCGAAGGCGGGCAGCGCCTGACGGGAGAATGCTCTCGGCTCGTTGCCTATCTGCCACGACATGATGGCGGGATCTTCCGTGTATTTCAGCCCCGTGTAGCGGTTGGTGCGGGAGAGGATGAAGCGCACATAGTCGTAGAACAACTGATGCGCCTTCTCATTCGTCGCATACTGCGCCACAAAGTTCATGAATGCCGGATAACCGTCCTCATTGGGTCGCGGCGCGATGCCAGCCCCAGCGTGCTGCAAATAGAAGCCGTAGCCGCCGCTCCATTCCCACGAGTTGTTCAGGTAGAGCACGGCAACCATGTCACGCTTGCCCATCTCCTGCAACAGGTAGTCAAGACCTGCGAGGATAGTGTCGTTATACACGCCCGGTGCCACTTGCAGCGTCGGCTCCACCTTCGTGGTCACACCCCGCTCACCGTCAGAGCCTACGAGGATGCGCAAGTTGTCGATGCCCATCGACTTCATCAGGTCAAGCTCCTCTCTGAGACGCTTGCGGTCGCCCCCCTGCCCTTCCGAGCCGAGGATAGCACCATACCAGAAGTTGGTGCCCACATAGTAATAGGGTTTCCCGTCCTTGACGAAATGTCCGTCCTTAACGGTCACAAACTTAGACTGTCCCGCCACGGGCAGCATGAAGGCCGCCAACAGCAGCGTGAGGATAAGTCTCGGTTTCATTGTCATGAAGATTAGCTTTCGTTCCATTGTCATTCAGTACTGATTGTGGGTGCAAAGTTACGAATAATTTTTCACACTCTCATGCCTTTATTTGCTCATTTTAGACACTTTCTCGCAAAAAATAACATTTCGCCACTTTGCCACATTGCCACTTTGCCACAATAAAGGTTTCCAACTATTTTCTTCCCGCCAGTCATCATGCCAAATTAACATATAACAATTAACATTTAACATTAAGCACCTTCCAACGATTCCGACGGGGTCAAGGTTGGCAAAGTCTATTATTATACTTATATTATTATATATATTATAATATATATAATAATATAAAATTTAATCTTACAATTTTTTATCTCCAAGCATGAATGCAAACGACCTAAATGTTAATTGTTATATGTTATAAACCCCATGCCTCACCCCGTTCCACACCTCCGAAACTACTTAAATGTGGCAAAGTGGCAAAATGGCATTTTATCCCGATAACCAGAAATCTTATTGGCGTAACAAGGTTACTTATGATACCGCCGCAACCCCTGCAAGGGGGACTGCACGATGCTGCCCACGCAGAAGCCGAGGGAGGCGGCGGCAGCCATGAGCGGAGTGCGGAAATGAAAGGCGACGCTACCCACGAATGATATGGGGAGGTCGGGGCGATGGTAAGGGGCAATGTGGTGGCGGAAAAAATCGGTGAAGCACCCGGTGACGATGGCGGAGAGAGAGGCATCATCGAGGTGGCTGCTGATGAAGGGACAGAACGAGGCAAGGAAACGATTGGGCAGCGGACGGCGATAGACACGGTCGAGGATGTCGGCGGTGGACAGGTTGAATTCCGCATAAAAATCAGCGGTTATTTTTTCAGACAATTCACCGCGAAGCAGCGCACGGAGAAAATGGCTACCAAGCACCGCGCCACTACCCTCGTCTCCAAGGATGTAACCGAGGGGTGGAGTATTGCTGACGATTGTATTCCCGTCATAAAGACAAGAATTAGCGCCAGTTCCTAAGATACATGCTATCCCTTCGTTACGACCGCACAAAGCACGGGCTGCACCGAGCAAGTCGCTGTGCGCTTCAATGACGGAAGCAGCAGGGAACATCTCACGTAGTAAAGCCTCCATCCGAGGTTCGACTTCGGGGCGCACACCACTACCATAAAAATATACATTCGTAATTTCTCTTTCTTGGAGTGCAGGAAGCAATTCATCGGCAAGGATTGCGCGAATGGTTTCGGGGGTCTGATGAAAGGGATTGATGCCTTGCGTGCGCAAGACGACAGCCCCGTCTCCGCCATCAGGTTTGCTACTACCGGGCGCTTCGCCGCCAATCACTGCCCACTCCGTCTTGGTGCTTCCACTGTCTGCTATCAATATCATCGGATGATGCGATTTACAAATGATTCGGCGACAAAATTACAGAGTAAATCCGAAATGCGCAAATTTTAACATCATTTTCCCCTTCCGATTTTGTGATATGAAGAAAAATCAGTATCTTTGCATCGTTTTTAAGGTAAAAAATGAAGAGATTTCTATTCCTGCTCGTTTTCCTGACGGGCATATTCATGGAGGCGGGTGCGGTGCTGAAAGAAAAAGACCTCGACCAGACGCTGTCCATCCTCTACCTCGAGTTGCGAGACTATAATGACGAACTGACGCATCGCTCTGCTGTCCGCAAGGCGCGTAACAAGCAGACGATAGCCCAGTTGGTTGCGGCGATGAAGCGCGCTGACCAAAACGCGCTGATGCTCTACTCGCAGCAATCCGACAACGTGTTCGACCTGACCTATGCCTGTCATGAGGCCACGAAGCAGTATCAGGAGTTTCAGCGCCGGCAACTGCCCTTCAAGACCTTCCTCACGCGGTCGAATGCCGAGATAGCGCGCTATGACAGTCTTATCACCAGTCTCAGCATGATGCCCCAGCAGACACTCGGGAAGGCGGGCACGGCAAAGCGTGACTCTTGCCTCGTCCTTGCGCAGAATATCCGCCGGCAACTGACGGAAGGCGCAGAACAACTGACGCGGCACATCGACTACTACGAGCGCACGGAGCAGCGACTGAGCAACCTGAACGACTATGCGCAGAAGCGCTACGGAGAGATTCAGACCAACATCTTCCTCAACGGCGAGAGCAACTACTTTTCGCTGCTTGGCGACATCGGGCGGCAATGGCGGCAGATGGCAGATGCGGTGCGGAAGAAATATAACCCGAAGGCAAACATCAACTCGCAATGGAACGGACGGTGGATGCTCGGCACGTTTCTCGCCATCCTCGGCTACGTGCTCATCGCCGTGCTGCTCAATCAGTTGTTTTTCCGCTTCCTTACGCCCAACCGCCTGAAGACGGAGGAATTTCAGAAAAAACGTGCCTGCATCATCATGGCAACGACCACCGTCACCTTTGCCGTAATACAAGGGCTTGTCATCCACAACTCCAATCAGAACTTCCTCATCATGGCTTCGAGCCTGCTCGTGGAGTATGCATGGCTGCTCAGCGTGGTGCTCATCTCGCTGCTGTTGCGCGTGAGCGGCGACCAAATCAAGAGTGCCTTCCGTATCTATGCCCCGCTGATTATCATCGGATTCATCGTGATAGTCATCCGCATCATCCTGATTCCCAACGAACTGGTAAACCTCGCATTCCCGCCTGTACTGCTGCTCTGCGCCCTGTGGCAGTGGAGCGTCATCCGCAGGCATAGCCGGAATATCCCGCGCTCCGACCTCTTCTATACCTACGTGTCGCAGACGGTGTTCGTGGCCTCGGTGTGCTGCTCATGGGCAGGCTATACGCTGCTCGCCGTTCAATTGCTGATTTGGTGGATTATGCAGCTGACCTGCATCCTCACCATCACTTGCGTGAGCCAGTATATTGAGCTGTATGCCATAAAGCACGGACTGACGGAAAAGCCTATCGTGAAGGCATGGGCGTACCAGCTGACGGAGCGTGTCATCATGCCCGTGCTGAGTGTAGCCTCCATCATGCTGAGCCTCTATTGGGCAGCAAAGATATTCAACTTGAGCGACTTGTGCTGGCGCATCTTCAACTACAATTTCATCGGATTGGAAAACCTCCAGGTGAGCATTCTGAAACTCTCGGTAGTGGTATGCCTCTGGTATCTGTTCCGATACATTGCCCAGACGATACTCGCCCTATTGCGCATGCACTACAACCGCACCGACCCCACTACCGCCGCCTCGAAGGAAGTGATGGGCAGAAACGTGATACAAGTGTTTGTGTGGGGCGTGTGGCTGATGCTTTCGCTCTCGCTGTTCCATATCAGCGTGGCATGGCTCGTCGCCATATCGGGCGGTCTCTCCACAGGTATCGGTTTCGCCTCAAAGGACATCATTGAAAACATCTACTATGGCGCGACGCTGATGGCGGGAAGAATCAAGGTGGGCGACTGGATTCAGGTGGATGGCACGGTAGGCAAGGTGGCAAGCATCAGCTATACTTCGACCGTGGTTGAGTCGCTTTACGGCGAAATCATCACCTTCCAGAACTCACAGCTTTTTGCCAAGAACTACAAGAATCTGACGCGTAACCACGACTATGTGCTGGCCGTCGTTCCATTCGGCGTAGCCTACGGTTCAAACCTGAAGCAAGTATCTACCCTCGTGGAAGAGGCTGTGAACGCAATGGCAGCCACGCATGAGTGGATGGATTCGGAAAAGCAAGTAAAGAGCGTGGTGTCGGAAATGGGCGATTCCAGCGTGAACTTCAACCTCTTCGTATGGGCGATTGCACCCAAGAAATCGTATGTGGTGAGCGATGTGCTGAAATGCGTCTATGAGACACTTGGCAAGAACGGCATCGAAATCCCCTTCCCGCAGCGCGATATACATATTATTAAAAACTGATAAAATTCGCGCCTAAATGTTGGTGGATTGTAAGAAAATACGTACTTTTGCAAGGAAAAATGAACCAGATAAAGACCATCATTGCAGGTCCCTGCGTGATAGAGACGGCAGAGCTGCTTGACACCGTTGCCCACAAGTTGGTGGAAATCAACGGGAAATTGGGTACGGACATCATCTTCAAGGCCTCGTTCGACAAGGCCAATCGCACGTCTGTACGCTCTTTCCGTGGTCCCGGTTTGGAGCGTGGTCTGCAGATGCTTGCGGATGTGAAGGCAAAATATGGTCTGCGACTGCTGACCGACATCCACGAGGCATGGCAGGCAAAACCCGTCGGTGAGGTATGCGATGTGATTCAGATTCCCGCCTTCCTCTGCCGGCAGACTGACCTCTTGATAGCCGCCGCTCAAACGGGTAAGACGGTGAACATCAAGAAAGCACAGTTTCTGAGCGGGCTCGATATGCGCTATCCTGTGGAAAAAGCACGCGATGCGGGAGCAACTGAGGTATGGCTGACAGAGCGTGGCAACATGATGGGCTACAACAACCTGGTAGTGGATTTCCGCAACATACCCGACATGCTCGGCATTGTGCCGACAGTCATCATGGACTGCACCCATAGCGTACAGCGTCCAGGGGGGGCTGACGGCAAGACAGGCGGAGACCGCCGTTATGTGCCTCAGATGGCACTCGCAGCTAAGGCATTCGGTGCTACCGGCTGTTTCTTTGAGGTGCATCCCGCACCTGATGAAGGACTATCGGACGCTGCCAATATGCTGGAATTAGATAAATTGGAAGATTTGGTTGGCAAGTTGATTGCCGATGACTGACTACTGATATAGAAGACTACTCATGACAACGAGAGAACATGCCATTCAGTGCATCAAGGACGAGGCTGCTGCCGTGGCGGGATTAGCCGCACAAATAGACGGGAGCTTCGATCAGGCGGTGCAACTGATTTATGACTGCAAGGGCAAGGTCATCGTGACGGGTGTCGGCAAAAGCGGACACATCGGCGCGAAGATAGCTGGCACACTCTCCTCAACGGGCACGCCTTCTTTTTTCATCAATCCGCTTGATGTGTTTCATGGCGACCTCGGCGTGATGACCCCTGATGATGTGGTACTTGCCATCTCCAACTCCGGGCAGACGGATGAACTATTGCGTTTCCTGCCGATGGTGCTGCATTTGAATGTACCCATTATCGGCATGAGCGGCAATCCGCAGTCATTGCTCGCAAAATATTCCACCTGCCACCTAAACGTGAGCGTGGAAAAAGAAGCCTGTCCGCTAAATCTCACGCCGACAAGCTCAACAATGGCGCAGCTTGCCATGGGTGACGCACTCGCTGTGGCACTGATACATAAGCGTGGTTTCCAGCCCCGTGACTTCGCACAATTTCACCCCGGGGGCGAGTTAGGCAAAAGGCTGCTGACCACGGCACGCGATGTGATGCGCTCGGATGACATGCCCATATTGCCTCCTGAAATGCATCTTGGCGAGGCCATCATACTGGTGAGCAAAGGGAAATTAGGATTGGGCATCGCAGAAGTGGACGGCAAAATTGCAGGGCTTATCACCGACGGTGACATCCGCCGTGCTATGGAGAAGTGGCAGGCTGAGTTTTTTGACCGCACGGTGGGCGACATCATGACCCGCACGCCAAAGACGGTAAGGCCGGAGACAAAAATAACGGAGATACAACAGATTATGAACAAATACAAAGTGCATTCAGTGTTGGTGACCGACGGGCAGAATCATCTGCTTGGCGTGGTGGATCATTACTCGTGCATGATATAACAGAAAGGAAAATAAGACCTTATGGGTATTCTCAAGAAACTAATCATTGCCATGCTGCTCTTGCTGCCCACGGCGGCGGAAGCAGAGTATCTGTTCAAGACGCTTGCCGCCCGTGACGGACTGACGACAAGCCAGGTGAACTGCATCATGAAGAGTTCACGCGGATTCATCTGGTTTGGCACGCCTGCCGGTCTCTATCGCTATGACGGCTACATGTTCCGCAACTTCCAGAGCTATGCGCGAGACGGAAGTTCACTCAGCGACAGTGACGTGCGTTCCATTCAGGAGATGCTTGACGGTAATCTGCTGATGGGTACGGCATCGGGGTATTGTATCTACCACCCACAGACGGAAAACTTTGAGCGTGACATGAAGCAGACATTCGCGCGAATGGGTATTGAGACCATTCCGAGCATCGTCTATATCGACCGCCACAAGAATCTATGGGGTGCCATTCCCAACAAGGGTGTGGTGTGCTACAATCAGCAGCAACAGTTGCTTTTTGAGTTCCCGGACGACGGTTCACATGGTATTCCCAAGGGTAATATCTGCTCCATCGGTGAGTGTAAGGACGGTGCCATCATCGTGTATGATGACGGTCGTCTGGTGTGCTGCGATGTAATGCATCAGAAGAATGTGGTGTGGAGTACGTTTGAGATTGGAGAGAGGAAATTGCGCAACTCAAAGTCGCTCAAGGTGTTCTCTGACCAGATGGATAACATTTGGCTCTATGGACACGGCACGCTCTTTATGTATAATAAGAGTTCTGGCCTTTGGAACACTTCTGTCGGCGAGGAGATGGGACTGACGAGCCAGTCGGTCGATAAGACTATCAATAGCATGGCAGGTGACCGGAGCGGAAACATCTGGATTGGTTCTGACCAGCTGGGTCTGATTAAGATGGATGTGAATACGCACCGCTGGGAACCCATTAAACCGCAATCACTCAGTTCAAACCACCTGGCACGAAGAGATATTATCAGCGTGCAGTCTGTATATGTAGATGACACGGACTTGCTATGGGTGGGAACGGAGAAGTCAGGTATCGCATACTACGGTCCGCATATCTACCGATTCGGCTCCGACCTCATCGGCGACATCACCGCAATGGCACAGGATGCCAACGGCACAGTATGGTATGGAACGAGTGATAGTGGTATCGTGGGCTATGACGGGCCTTTGGCAAGTCTGAAGGTGTCCGTCATGGAGGCAACACCTGACGGCAGCCTTTGGGTTGGCTCGAAGAACAATGGACTGACCCGCATCAAGGGGGGCGTCTCGCACATCTATTCTTTTGCGAATGACAATGGGCGCACCTTGATAGATGACCATATCAACGACCTTTGCACCGATAAGGTTGGTAACCTGTGGATTGCCACCAATGGCGGCTTACAGGTGTATAACCCACGCATGAACACGTTCTCGTCATATACCCGCGAGAACCGTAAATTGAGTACCAACAGCATCACGAGCCTGTATTACAACAAGGCAGGCAAGGATAATACGCTGTTTATTGGAACAGCTGAGGGACTTGTCATCCTCGACCTCTCAACTACGGAACAAACGATGCTGACGGGTAACTCGACGAACATCAAGACATTCACCAACAGTTACATCACGCAGGTATATCAAGACTCCCGTGGTCTCCTTTGGTTAGGTACACGCGAAGGATTGAACATCCTCAACATGGAGAATGACAGTCTGAACTATCTGACGGAGAGAGAAGGCCTTTGCAACAATAACATCTGCGGTATCACCGAGGATAATAACCACAACATCTGGGTGACGACGAGTAAAGGCATCTGCCGTATCGTAGTGCAACGTAATTCTGAGGACGGCACGACGAACTACGGAATGTATAACTACTCAACCGAGGACGGATTGCAGAGCAACGAGTTCAACAGCGGTTCTATTCTTACCCGTAAGGATGGCAATGTGCTGTTTGGCGGTATCTATGGTGTGAACTGGCTACAGCACCAAGGCAATGAGGAAGGTGAGGCCCTGCCCCGCGTATTGCTGACCCAGCTGTTCATTGGCGAAAAGGAAATCCGAGTCGGCCATGCCTATGATGGCAGGGTGATACTTGGTCAGGCATTGAGTGCAACCAACCATCTGACACTTGCCAATAGCCAGAACACATTTACCATCAAGTTTGCGGCTGGTAACTACAACCAGAGCGAACGCTTGCAGTTCATGTACTGGTTGGAAGGACGGGATGACGACTGGCGCAACGGTAACGCATTGACACATAGTGTGACCTTCACCAATCTGCGCAGCGGTTCATATATTCTCCATGTGAAGGCCGTCAGTGCAGATGGAGCCGTCAGTGATCAGGAGCGTACACTCTCCATCACCATTGAGCGCCACTGGCTGTTGTCTTGGTGGATGCTGCTCGCCTACTTCATCGTGATTGTAGTCGCCATCGCCATCTGGCGCATTGGATGGAAGCAGCTTATGTTCATCAGGGCGAAGAAGAAGGCAATCATCAATGAACTCGCCATGCAGCGCGAGGAAATCAAGGCGGCAAGTGAAGACTTGCGCCAGCCGATGGCACGCATGACCTCCATCATCGGTAATCTCTCGGAGAAAGAAAAGACACTTGAGGAGCGTGAGCAGCTGAATGCACTCCATGCGCAGATGCTTCAGATTATCACCCGTGTCAGCGATATGCAGACCAATCTGGAGAACCCGGAGGAGAAAGCAAAGAGCGTAGTACACGACCGCTTGGAGCTGAACGGAAAGGGTGAGATTGAACTGCCGGATATCGCAACAGAGACGCTGACCTCAGAGATAACAAGGTCAAGGGCTGCGCTTGATGCGCCCACCATGAAGTTCAATGTGGTCATGATTGACGACAACGAAGACTTCCTTAAATTTGCCACGGCACGCCTCAAGTATGTCTATAATTTCCATGCTTACAACGACACGGAGAAGGCTGCGGCAGACTTGGATGAGATGCAGTGCGACATCGTCATCTGTAAGCAGGAGATGCCGAAGATGACGGGTAGCGAGCTTTGCAACCAGTTGAAGATGAACCCAGTGACGCAGAATATCAAGTTCGTGCTGATGACTGAGGGCGTACTTGCACCGCAGGATATGCGTGCGCAGAACATCACCCTCTCAGCCGACGACTATCTCGCCAAGCCGTTCAACATGCAGGAGGCTGTGATGCGCTTCAATAAGATACTCGGCCTTGGCCCCATCCAGATGGACAGCCACCTGATTGAGGGTGCGGAAACCCGAATGCTTGAAGACCGCAACGCCAGCATGACTACCGCAACGGAAAGCTACGAGGCTGATGGAGCAATCCTCACAGAGGCTGAGACGACCATTGACGAGAACGACCCGATGAACAAGGTGGACACCAAACTCGTCAAGAAGACTGAATACAGCTTCTTCAACGGCACCATCGCTAATGATGAGGAAGGTGAGGATCCGATGTCTGAATACTCCATGCTCGATGCGATGGATCAACAGCTGATGAAGAACATTGAACAGTATGTGATGCAGAACATGAGCCGAGGCCAGATTAGCCTTGAAGAGATGGCGAATGCAATGGGCATGGGTCGTGTACCCTTCTTCCACCGCGTGCGCAGTCTCACGAGCAAGACACCAGCCGAGCTTGTGCGTGACATGCGCCTGAAACATGCTTGCATCTTGCTCAAGCGCACGAACATCAACATGAGTGAGTTGTCAATTAACATCGGATTCATGACCGCAGAGAACTTCATCAACATCTTCAAGGAGAAGTTTGGCATGACACCGCTTGAATACAGACTGAGGCATCGCAGTAATAATGGCAACTAACGGCAACCGGTCAGCAGGAATGGTCATCGTACTGTTCCTGCTGATATCCGTTTATGGGAGGGCACAGACCTCAGACTCGCTCTTCGTCAGCCAAATGCGGGAGGAGGGTGTTACTTTCACCACCAACAACCATGTGAAGCTGTTAATGTCCGGCAAGGATAAGTTTGCCGATATGTTCGAGACCATCCGGCAGGCAAAGAGCAGTATTCACTTGGAATACTTCAACTTCCGTAACGATTCCATCGCTTCTCTTCTCTTTGACATTCTCCGGGAAAAGCGCAAGGAGGGCGTAGAGGTACGTGCCTTGTTTGACGGTTTCGGTAATGACTCCAACAATCAGCCACTGAAGAAGGAGCATTTGGAGAAACTACACGCTGACAGCATCAACATCCATGAGTTCGACCCCATCCGCTTTCCGTGGGTGAACCACATCTGGCCACGCGACCATCGCAAGATTGTCGTGATAGACGGGCATATCGCTTACACGGGTGGCATGAACGTGGCAGACTACTATATCGTAGGCACGGAACAGGTGGGTGAATGGCGTGATATGCACTGCCGTATCGAAGGTTCTGCCGTCAATGAACTGCAAACTATCTTCGCCCGTATGTGGAAGAAGGTGACAGGTGAGGAGATTACTAATCCAAAGTATTTCCAAGGCAGTGATGCAGGGGATATGATGGTGGGCATTGCCAACCGAGAGCCGCACACCACGAACAAAATCATGCGCCGCTTCTATATCCATGCACTTGATGATGCGAAGGATTCCATCAAGATTGTCAATCCTTACTTCGTGCCCACAACCTCAGTCATGAAAGCATTGAAGCGCACATTGAAGCGAGGCGTGAAGGTGGATATACTCGTGTCTGCCAAGAGTGACATCCCACTCGTGCCTGACGTGGTGCTGTATAATGTCCGCAAACTGATGAAGCGGGGAGCGAATATCTGGCGCTATCAGCCTGGATTTCACCACTCCAAGATTATGATGGTTGATGGAAGATTCTGCACCGTGGGAAGCACCAATCTTGACTCCAGAAGTCTGCGCTATGACTATGAGATTAACGCACTCATCATCAACGACAGCATCACGCACCAGTTGGAGGACAGGTTCATTCAGGACACGGGTAAGAGTGTTTATCTCACGGATGATGAGTGGGAGGCTTGCCGCACAAACTGGCAGAAATTCCGCGGTTGGTTCGGACACTTATTGACTCCCTTCCTCTGATGCGCGTTGGCAACCTTCTGAGAATATAAGGAAGGTTTCAAAGAATATAGAGCATCATCTGCATTTCAGGCTCAGTGATGCCTTTGGATACTAACAGCTCTTTCTCCTCCTCGATGATGTCGATAGCCCGCATCCCCGACTCTTTCAAGTATCGATGGAAACAATCCGCCGCCTCGTCAATGTTCCCGCTGAGCCAGAGACAATAGCCATAGTTCAGCAAATCATCCACCGCGGGCTTCTCTACCGATAGCAACTGCCCATAGATGCTCTCCGCCTGTTCATAACGCCCATCACACGTCAGCGCCCACGCAAGCACACGATTCACGCTCTCGTCGTCGGGCGAATCGTAGTTCAGCCGATAGAGCAATTGCAGGGCTTCGCCATAACGTGCCAGGTTAGTGAGACAAACAGCCTTATTAAGCAGATAACTTGCCTTATCAGGATACAGAGAAAGCAGGTCGTCGTAAGCCTCTAATGCCTCCTCGTAGTTCTTATAGGAGAACTGCGCACGAGCATAGCCCAGCATGGCGCGTTCATTGTCGGGTTGCAAGTCCAATGCTTTCTGAAAGCACTCAACGGGGTCAAGTTCCAGCATCAACTCGCCCTCCACATAGCCGTTTTGCGAGAGATAACCCGCCATCATATAATACTGGAAGTCGCGGCGGTTCTCTCCATAGTTCGGCAGCAAATCAGCCGCCTCCCACATGCGTTTCCGCTTCATCAGGAAAGCCACCATGTCGTTGAAATGCAGCTCCAACTGCGTGCGCGAGAATATCGGGTTGGCAAAGAACAGATAGTCGGCATCCTCAGAGACAAACCGCTGACGAAGCTCACTCCGATAGGGATAGAGACGGAAGAAGCGGTAGAGGTTTTGCAGATAGGTGCGACGGATATATGCCGGACTCTCACTCTCTTCCTCCGGCACTTCATGCAGCTGTGCCTCTCCCCGCTCAAGCATCTGCCGCATGCTCTGCGGAATCTGCCCGAGTACCTGACTGAAGGCAAGCGTGAACGAATATTTGTCACTGTCGCAGAAAGGGCCATTCAGGAGCATCTTCGTCAAAAACTTGCTGCCTCCAAACTTCGCCACCGCCTCACTGATGTCGGGATGGTCTATATAAAAAGGTACGAACCAGTTGCAGATTTCCTGGAAAAACGGGAATCGCTTCATCTGCGAGAATCCGCCGAAATAGATGTCTGAACCTTGCCGCTGCATATCCATCATCCGCTGAAAGCTCGCCTCCACCTTCTCCAGATTACGCTCCGCCTCACCGGGGTTCAGAATGTCTGCCATCGCGTCTTCGTCGGCCTCCATAAAACCGTTTCGCATAGAGCGTAAACTGTTGTTCTTCAGCAAGTCGGGCATAATCTCACTACGGATGGTCTCGTTGTCTTTCTCGGCATCAACGCAGTATATCAATTGCTTCTGCAACTCCGTCAGTTCCAGACAGCAATGTTCGTCTTCCAATAGTTTCTCCACCAATTCTGCCTCTTCACGATACAGCCGCCCCGCCTTTGAATCCAACGCAAGCACCCAGCCAACGAGTGCGCGCTGACGCACCTGCTCATAGGCAGCACGCTGATAGACGTGTACCAAAAGGCGGAATTTCGCCATATCGAAGAATTGTATCAGCGAGAGCGTTACGGCACTCACTATCAGCTGCTGGTCGTTGAGGTCGATGGTGGGCGATACCAGCACTTCCTCCATCGCCGCCGACCGCCCATCCGTCCATTGCTCGGAAGTCCAGAGATAGTCAAAGAGTTCAGACATCGATTGCTTGTGACGGCGGTGAATCTCTGCGCTCCGTGTCTTCCGCGTATGCTCCGGCTCTAACTCCAAGAGTGCCGTGTCTGACACAAACGCCTCCAACTCCTCCTTGATGACTTGCGGCGACCAATCAAGCGCCACCAATCTCACGCGCATATAGACCGAAGAGAGAAACGAAGAGTGGCCGATGGTGTGGGCAAGCGCCGTATTCGCATAGAGCCGGTACATCCGTTGCAGAAGGTTGTCGTATAGGTTACCCAACTGGGAATCCTTGAAGCCGCGCCGCCAATAATCGGTCATCAGCTGATAGTCGGTCTTGATGGCGAAAAGACGGTCGGCATTGGTCTGATGGGGATAGGAATACAGGAAACTCTCCATCTCACCGATAGCCTCTCCCAGTCTCCGCTCCAGCAGCTTCTTGCCCACCCGTTTCAGTGCTTCGTTCTCAGTCATTTACCTAATCTTTTGGCGAGCCATTGCCTTGCCTGCTCCAAGTCTTTTTCCCTCGGGGCGGCGGCACGCGGGTAGTTAAGCGAGTCGGGTAGCGAGTCTAATGTCTGCGCCGACACTTTGCAATATTTTTGTATCACGTCGCGGTAGTGCTTCACCCCGTTCTTGCTGATGGAGTCACAGGCGGCGTTATATCCTTTGAGGAACGCGTCAAGCTGCGGCTTGCGGGTCTTGTCGTCCATGATGTCCTTCCTGAACGCGATGACGCCCATGTTCATATCCAACTTCCGCGTATCGAGCAGCACCTTGTTTTTTGCTATCCGTGCCTGAGTTGCGTATGGTTCTGGCAATAGGAGTGCATCCATCACGTTGTTCTCCAACATTTTCAGACGCACGTTCACATCATTGATTTGGATGCGAAACACACGCTCGGGCCTCAGTTTCACGGTATCCACCGCCAAGTCGCTGAGCATATCCGTCACCGAATAGCGTGTCATGGCAAGCATCTTATCGTCCAAATGTTTCAGGTTGGTGATTCTCGAATGGTGATTGCCGATGAGCAACCAATAGGCATTGGTGGCAGCCACGTAGTCGAGTGGCATCCCTTCCTTCACAATCCGCTCTGCACGCACGAGGTCGGTCACCATTGCTTCCACCCTACCCCTCGTCAATGCCGTGTCGCAATCCATCTGCGCCGTGAAGGGCTTGAGACGGATATCCACGAGCGTGTCAAACAACTGGCGGTCTTTCGCTACATAGAGCGGCAGACAGTCTAACGTGGGCATCACAGCGATTTTCAATGCCGCCGAATCCTCACGCATCAGTTTCCTTTGTTGCTCGGCATTTTCCCGTTTGATTTCCTCATACGATTTCCCGCACCCTGCCGCCATCAGGAGCAGCAAGAGTGTCACGACCATGCCGTATTTCGTGCGATTTGCTTTCATTAAGGTGCAAAAGTAAGCATTTATTTTGGAATACTGAAAATATTTCGTACTTTTGTACCACTATGGCAAAAGACAAGATTGCATTCGTCTGCTCCAATTGCGGGCAGGAATCACAGAAATGGATAGGTAAATGCCCTGCTTGCGGGCAATGGAACACGTTCAAGGAGATCCGCATTGCCGGCGACACGGGTACGCTTGCGGCTCGCTCTGCGGCGGCATCCCTGCGGGGTAGCATTCCGTCCGGCATGCGCCCGAAAGAGAACAAGGCTTTGCGTCTTCGCGACATCAGTTCGAAGGATGACCCACGCATCGATATGCGCGACGAGGAGTTGAATCGTGTGCTCGGCGGTGGACTCGTCAAGGGTAGCATCGTGCTGCTCGGCGGTGAACCGGGCATCGGCAAATCGACCCTCTCCCTCCAGACAATGCTCCACCTCACTGATATGCGCATCCTATACGTTAGTGGTGAGGAGAGTGCGCATCAGTTGAAGATGCGGGCGAACAGGCTTTGCGACGGCGCAAGTGATGATTTCTTAATACTTTGCGAAAAGTCACTCGAGCGTATCTTTGAGCATATCAAGGAGGAGCAGCCGGAATTGATAGTCATCGACTCCATCCAGACCATTATGACTGAGGATGTTGAGTCGTCTGCCGGCTCCATCGCACAGGTGCGTGAGTGTGCCTCTGCCCTACTCCGCTTCGCCAAGTCGTCGGGTGTGCCCGTCATTCTTATCGGTCACATCACCAAAGAGGGCACGCTTGCCGGCCCGAAGATTCTCGAGCATATCGTTGATACCGTCATCCAGTTCGAGGGCGACCAACACTATATGTACCGCATCCTCCGCTCCATCAAGAACCGCTTCGGCAGCACATCGGAGTTGGGAATCTACGAGATGCAACAGACGGGACTTCGCCAGGTAAGCAATCCTTCTGAACTATTGCTCACGCAAGACCACGAGGGGCTTTCGGGTATCGCCATCAGTTCTGCCATCGAGGGTGTCCGTCCGTTTCTTGTAGAGACACAGGCACTGGTTTCATCGGCTGCCTACGGCACGCCGCAGCGTTCTGCAACGGGATTCGACCAACGACGGCTGAACATGCTGCTCGCGGTATTGGAGAAGCGTGTGGGCTTCAAACTGATGCAGAAGGATGTGTTCATCAACATCGCCGGTGGTCTGCGCGTCACTGACCTCGCCATCGACCTCTCCGTCATCGCAGCCGTCTTGTCCTCCAATGTCGATACGCCTATTGAGAGCGGCTGGTGCATGGCGGGTGAAGTGGGACTGAGTGGCGAGGTGCGCCCCGTGAACCGCATTGAGCAACGCATTGCTGAAGCTGAAAAGCTCGGCTTCACCGACATGATTCTGCCCAAATACAATATGCAGGGATTCGATGCCCGGAAGTTCCATATCCGCCTCCACCCCGTGCGTAAGGTGGAAGAAGCGCTGAGAGTCTTGTTCGGTTGAAAAACTTGCCCCATTTCTATGCGCTAACTATATGTTATGTTTTATTCGTTTGGTCCACCATTAAAATAAAACATTCATAAACAAAGTGTTCATATATTTATCATAGGACACTCACAATGATGAACGCCACGAGGCCGATGGTAGCGAGTATAGCCATCAGCAGCACGGCGGTAATCATACTCAGCAGCGTGCGAAACCAACTGAAGCCTGACAACTGCTTCATCGGAATGGCAGTAGTAAGCAGCAGCCCAGCATTCACCGCGTCGGACTTGATGCAGAGAAATTGCGCCACAATCTCATAGATGCTCAGCATATTGGCGGAGAACACCATCGCAATCAGGAACTCGGGAAACGAGAGATTTGGGATTGTCCTCGACTTATGGAAGAAGATGTAGAAGAAAGCGGTGAAGAACACGATGTATGTCAGCGTCACGGCACTCGGGTACTTCTCCACCGCATTCAAGTACCACCCCACGCCTTTTGCCATCCGCTCGGCGAACATCTTGCCCGTCGGGTCGTCAGCCTCTTCTTTCGTTTGCGCCAGCGCCTGAGCAAGTTCCTCGCGGTCGTGCTCCCGGCTGTTCACCACCTCGCCGCGTATGTTGATGCCATACACGTTGAGCAGAATGGAGAACGTAGTCAGCAGGAAGAGCATCTTGAACGGCGGGAAATACGCCATCTGCATGCCGTTCAGATAGTCGCGTATCATGTAGCCTGGGCGGAGTATCAGGTCGCGCAGGGAACGGAACATACCGCGATTGCCCATCCCCCACACATCGATGAACAGCAGCAAAGCCTTCTTGAACGAATAGCGCCCTATCTTTGCCGACTGCCCGCAACGAGGACAGAAGTTGCCCACGTAGTGCGTGCCGCACGTCAGGCAATCGTGCGCCTCCTCCGAGAGCGGAGCCACCATGTAAGGTCTGCGCTGCCACTCCCTGAATGCCCTATATCGCTCCCGTACCGACATCACCCCTTCTCGGCGATGCACTCGATTTCCACGAGCGCATTCTTTGGCAGCGTCTTTACAGCCACCGCACTACGTGCGGGATAAGGCTCGGCGAAGAAACTCGCATAGACCTCGTTCACGGCGGCGAAGTCAGCCATGTCAGCCATGAACACGGTGGTCTTCACCACGTTCTTCATATCCAACCCCACGCCCTGCAGAATGGCACGCATATTCTTCAGCGACTGCTCTGCCTGCTCCTTTACGCCGCCTTCGGGAAACTGCCCCGTCTCGGGCACCAAACCCAGCTGACCGGAACAGAACACCAGATTACCCACCTCAATCGCCTGGCTGTAGGGCCCAATGGCCGCAGGCGCATTCTTTACACAGATTGCTTTCATCTTTTCTATTTTTTCTTATGGTTTTTGTGGCAAAGGTACGCATTTTCCACCTGAATTTGGCAACTTCACCTTACATTCTTAACCAACGGAAGCAAAAAAACTATAAATTCTTAATTCCCGCTTCTTGATTCTTGATTTTATGTCGTACTTTTGCATCACGTTACAACGGAAAATTTTAACCCATTAAAAAATATACAAGTCATGACAATCAACGAATTCAACTTTGCCGGCAAAAAGGCAATCGTGCGTGTAGATTTCAACGTACCCCTCGACGAGAATGGTAAGATTACCGATGACACCCGCATCCGCGGCGCGCTCCCCACACTGAAGAAGGTGCTCGCTGACGGTGGCGCACTCATCATCATGTCGCACATGGGCAAGCCCAAAGGCAAGGTGAACCCCAAGTTCTCACTCGGTCAGATTAAGGACGCCGTGGCAGCCGCACTCGAGGCTCCCGTGACCTTCGCTCCCGACTGTGCCAAGGCCCAGGATGCCGCTGCTGCCCTGAAGCCCGGCGAGGTGCTGCTGCTTGAGAACCTCCGCTTCTATCCCGAGGAGGAGGGCAAGCCCGTAGGCATCGAGAAGACCGACCCCGCTTACGACGAGGCTAAGAAGGCAATGAAGGCAAGCCAGAAGGAGTTTGCAAAGACCCTTGCAAGCTATGCCGACGCTTACGTGATGGATGCCTTCGGCACCGCTCACCGCAAGCATGCTTCCACCGCAGTGATCGCCGACTACTTCGATGCCGACCACAAGATGCTCGGCTACCTGATGGAGAAGGAAGTAACCGCCGTGGACAACATCCTCAAGGACATCAAGCGCCCCTTCACCGCCATCATGGGTGGCTCGAAGGTTTCCACCAAGATCGGCATCATCGAGAACCTGCTCGGCAAGGTGGACAACCTCATCCTCTGCGGCGGTATGACCTACACCTTCGCAAAGGCACAGGGTGGTGAGATTGGTAACTCCATCGTGGAACTCGACAAGCTCGACGTGGCACTCGACGTTATCAAGAAGGCAAAGGAGAACAACGTGAACCTCGTGCTCGGCACCGACTGCATCGCAGCCGACAAGTTTGCCAACGATGCCAACACGCAGGTTGTTCCTTCCAACGCCATCCCCGAAGGTTGGGAAGGCCTCGATGCAGGTCCCGACACCCGCAAGGCATTCGCAGCAGCCATCGAGCCAGCCAAGACCATCCTCTGGAACGGTCCCGCCGGCGTGTTTGAGTTCGACAACTTCGTAGGCGGCTCCAAGGCTATTGCCGACGCTATCGCCAAGGCTACTGCCAATGGTGCATTCTCACTCATCGGCGGCGGCGACTCCGTGGCTTGCATCAACAAGTTCGGCATGGCAGACCAGGTGAGCTACATCTCCACCGGTGGCGGCGCACTGCTCGAGGCCATCGAGGGCAAGGTGCTCCCCGGCGTGGCAGCCATCAAGGGCGAGTAATTCCCTACTCCGCAGCGAAAAAGCATTGCAAGCCCCCTGCTTGCAAGTTTCCCATAGCGAGGGAGCGCATTCGAGACCGTCGGGTGCGCCCCTTTTTTTGCTCCTATATTATTTAATTGCGATTGCCATACCAAGTGAAAAGCCACCCAATATTTAAACATATTTCGCAGAACAATATGTGCCGGGATGCTGGACTCTC
>JAFLSG010000089.1 GCA_022511065.1 Prevotella sp. | reverse complement strand
TGGAAAGAACATGGAGATGGTTTGGCAAGAACGACAAGATAACGCTTGCCATGCTCAAGCAAATAGGCGTGGAGGGCATCGTGACCGCCCTGCACGATGTGCCCCTCGGGGAAGTGTGGACGAGAGAGAAAATCCGTGATCTGCGCGAATATATCGAGAGCTATGGGATGCGATGGAGCGTCGTGGAGTCGCTGCCCGTGGTGGAGACCATCAAGTACGCAGGGCCTGACCGTGACCAGCAGATTGAGGTCTATAAGGAGTCCATGCGCAACCTTGCCGCAGAGGGTGTAAAGACCATCTGCTACAACTTCATGCCCGTGCTCGACTGGGCACGCACCGACCTGCTCCACGACAATCCCAACGGGGCTTCCAACCTCTACTTCAACTATGCCGAGTTCGCCTACTTCGACATCTACATCCTCAAACGTGAGGGAGCAAGGGAGGAATGGGCTGCCTTCACCTTCCCCGAAGGTGTGGGTAAAGGCAGGAATGTGCTTGCCGAGGCCGATGAACTTGCCAAAACCATGACGCCGGAGAAAGACCATCAGTTGGTGGAGACCATCGTCATCAAGACCCAAGGGTTCGTGTCGGGCAATTTCAAGGAGGGTGACAAACAGCCGATAGAGAAGTTCCGCCAGTTCCTCGACCTCTACAAGGGCATCGACAAGGCACAGCTACGCGCGAACATGAAGTATTTCCTCGAGGCCATCATGCCCGTGTGTGACGAGTGTGGCATCGACATGTGCGTACACCCCGACGATCCCCCCATCGAGATTCTCGGTCTGCCACGCATCGTGCGCACCGCCGAGGATATCCAGTGGTTCCTCGATGCCGTGCCCAATCCCCACAATGGCTTGACCTTCTGCGCGGGAAGCCTCTCGGCGGGAGCCTACAACAATGTGGTGGAAATGGCGCGCCGCTTTGCCCCGCGCACCCGTTTCGTACACCTGCGCTCGTGCCACATCTTCCCCAATGGTGACTTCACCGAAGCCTCTCACCTCGGAGGCCGTGCCGACCTCATTGAGCTTGCCCGCATCTTCGAGAAGGAAAATCCCACCCTGCCCATGCGCGTGGACCATGGTATGACGATGCTTGGCGATGAGGACAAGGGCTATAACGCAGGTTACAGCTTCCTCGGGCGTATGTTCGCACTTGGACAAGTGCAGGGCATCCTCGCCACCGTGGATAATGAATTAGGTATCGACTACCGCCAACCCGGATTCTTCGATTAAAACAAGACACGATATGACAAATCTTTTCAACATCAAGGACAATGTGACCGTCATCACCGGCGGTACAGGTGTATTAGGTCGCGCCATTGCTGCCTATCTGGCACTCAACGGGGCGAAAGTGATTATCCTCGGTCGTAAGGAGGAGGTGGGCAAGAAGATTGCCGACGACATCACCGCCCAAGGAGGCGTGTGTGAGTTCATGAAAACCGATGTGACCGACCAGAGCGTCGTGGAGCAGAACTGCCGCGACATCGTGGCGAAGTATGGCCGCGTGGATACGTTGCTCAATGCCGCAGGGGGTAACATGCCCGGTGCTACCATCGCACCCGACAAGACCTTCTTCGACCTTGACCCCGCACAGTTCCAGACCGTGCTGAGCCTCAACCTCACGGGTACTGTCATCCCCACGCAAGTGTTCCTCCGCCCGATGGTGGAACAGGGCAAGGGTTCTATCATCAACTTCTCGTCGATGGCTGCCTTCCGCCCGATGACCCGCGTATGTGGCTACGCCGCCGCCAAGGCCGGTATCTCTAACTTCACCGCCTACATGGCTACCGAGTGCGCCAAAAAGTTTGGTGAGGGCATCCGCGTGAACGCCATCGCGCCCGGTTTCTTCATCACCGAGCAGAACCGCTCGCTGCTCACCAATCCCGACGGGACTTATACACAGCGTGGACAGGATGTCATCCGTCAGACCCCCTTCGGTCGCATGGGTGAGCCAGAGGAGCTTTGCGGTACGATTCACTACCTGATGTCCGATGCTGCCAAGTTTGTCACCGGAACGGTGGCTGTCGTCGATGGAGGCTTCAACGCCTTTGCCATGTAAGAATCTATAAATCAAGCAGACCCCTATGCAGACCCTGTTCTCGCTGATAGACACCGTGCAGGATTTCCTGTGGACCTACATCGTGATTGCGATGCTCATCGGGTGTGCCGTCGTCTTTACGGTGCGCACCGGCTTTGTGCAGTTCCGCCTGTTGGGCGAGATGTTGCGTCTCGTCACAGGCAGGGATGGCACAGGCAAACCGAGGACAGGCCGCCATATCTCGTCGTTCCAAGCGTTTGTGGTGGCTTTGGCAAGCCGCATCGGTACTGGCAACCTCGCGGGAGTAGCCACCGCCATCAGCGTGGGAGGCCCCGGGGCCGTGTTCTGGATGTGGGTGATGGCGCTGTTCGGCTCTGCCACCGCATTCGTGGAGAGCACGTTGGCACAGCTGTATAAGCGCCGAGGCAAGGATTCCTTCTTCGGAGGGCCTGCCTACTATATGAAGTATGGACTTGGCAAGGAGTGGATGGGCATCCTGTTCTCCATCCTCATGATTGTCACGTTTGGCTTGGCTAACAATGCCATGCAGGGCAATGCCATCAGCGCCGCATGGGAGAAAGCCTTCGGCATAGACACCTTCCACATGGGAGCCGTGCTCATGGCACTCACCTTGCTCGTCATCTTCGGGGGCATCCACCGCATTGCCAAGGTCAGTTCGGCTGTCGTGCCGGTCATGGCTGTGGCATACATGGCGCTTGCCGTGTGCGTGGTGGTGTGGAACATCCGGGTGCTGCCCGATGTGTTCGCCCTCATCGTCAGGAATGCCTTTGGCATGGAGCAAGTGGCAGGGGGAGGCATCGGTGCCATCGTGATGCAGGGTGTGAAGCGTGGACTGTTCAGCAATGAGGCAGGCGAAGGCTCTGCCCCCAACGCTGCCGCCACCGCCACCGTGACGCATCCCGTGAAACAGGGACTGGTACAGGCACTCGGTGTGTTCTGCGACACGCTCGTGGTATGCTCCTGTACCGCGTTCATCATCCTGTGCAGTGGGGTGGATATTCATGCCAACGACGGCATCAACCTTACGCAGGAGGCCCTTTCAGCCGTGGTTGGCTCGTCGTTTGGCAATCCTTTCATTGCCGTTGCCATCTGGCTGTTTGCTTTCAGCAGCATCATCGCCAACTACTATTATGGCGAGACCAACCTCGTGTTCTTCACCAAGAGCCGCCTCGCCCTGTTTGTCTATCGCCTGTTCTCGGCAGGCTTTGTACTTATCGGTTCCATGATGACGCTCACCGCGGCATGGAGCATGATAGACCTCTGCATGGCGTTCATCACCGTCTGCAACCTCATTGCCATTGCCCTGCTCTTCCCCCATGTCCGTGCGCTCATCAAGGACTATACCCGTCAGCGCAAGGAGGGCAAATCCCCAGAGTTCCACCGCAGCGCCATGCCCGATATTGCTGACCGCCTTGAGGCGTGGGAATAGTCATGGCTTAGCGAGAAATCACTTCACCGGGAGCCAAATCTTGCTGTCGGGATAGATGGTAATCTCCGCCTTCTGGAAGTCGCTGTCGTCGCACTCATAGATGTTGCAGAACTTCTGCGGGTTTCTGTCTATCAGCGGGAACCATGTGCTCTGCACCTGCACCATCATCCTGTGTCCGGGTAGGAACGTGTGCGCCACATCCGTCAGTCTGAACTTCACCTTGGTCTTCTCATTCGGGGTAAATGGCTCGGGGACGCTGAAGCTGTTGCGATACTTTCCCCTCATCACGTCACCCCTGACCAACATCTGATAACCGCTCATCGGATAGTTGTCGCGCCTTCTCTCGCCATAGACGCTTGCAGGATAGGCAAAGTCCTCGGGGAACACATCTATCAGTTTCACGATAAAGTCCGCATCGGTCGTATTGATGCTTACCTCAAGTTCCACCTCGATGTCGCCAAGCAACTGCACCGTGTCGGTAAGCACACCGCCGTCAAAGACCGCCACATCCGTGCGGGTGGAGGCAAAGCGCTGGTCATCGAGCATATAGGTCGTCGTGCGACTTCCTCCCGGCTCCATCGCATAGGGCACAGGGCGTGCCGGGTCGCTCACATACCGCACAGGCTCTTGTATCGAGCGCACCTGATGCGCCATCAGCCCGTTCTCCGTCAGGAAGTAAGGCTTCTTCTCCTTCGGTGTCACCTCGCACCAGCCTTCATCGTAGATGCGCCATTGCAGAGAGCCAGAATCATACACCCTCGTTGCCGCAGGCTTCTCGCCCTTGCCCTCGAGATAATAGGCAAAGAACGGGTATTCTATATTCCTTATATAATAGCTGGAGGTCTGCTCGTCACCGAAATACACATGACCGAAGAAAGGCCGTGCGCCCCTGCTCCATCCGCCGTGGAACCAAGGGCCCTCCACTAGGAACACCTCGGCATTCGTCGCCTCCTTCTTCAACTGCTTGTAAGTGGCAAACGCACCGTAGCAGTCTTCCGCGTCAAACAGTCCTCCCACAACCATGATGGCCGCCTTGGCGTTCTTGGCATGATACAGCACATTCCTGTCCTCCCACCACTGGTCAAGATTGGGATGCGCTATCACGTTGTTCCACGCCTTCACGCTGTCGCCAAGCAAAGCCGTGAAGTTCTTGATTGCCCCCATCTTCAGGTAGTCCGTATATACATCATTCCTCACGATGTCGCTCGGGTCGGGTGCCAGTTCGGGCATCGGTTCAAAGCCATACCGCGCATTGGCGTATGCCCCGACATTCTGATACTCAAACCAATACTCAAACGAGAACATATCCAACAGGCACATCGCACCGTTGTGATGGGCATCGTCGCCCCTGAACCAGTCCGTCACGGGAGCCTGTGGGCTTACTGCCTTAATCGCAGGATGACCGCTGAGGGCTGCCATCGTCGCATAGAAGCCGGGATAGGAAATGCCGTGGACGCCGATGCTCCCGTTTGACCACGTGTTGTGTATCAGCCACTCCGCCGTGTCGTAGGCATCCGAAGCCTCGTCGATGGGCACTTGCCTCGGCATCACCACCTCGCCCTTCTTGTTGTACTTGGGTCGCTTCTTCCCCTCCACAAAGGGCCGTATGTCCTCAAACTCGCCCTCGCTCATGTTCTTTCCACGAACATCCTGAAAGACAATGATATAGTTATGCCTCACGAACTCATTGAACGTGAACCGCTCCAACCAGAAATACTCCTCGCCGTAGGGTGCTGACGAATAGCAGGTGCGCTCCATGAGGATGGGATGCTTCACGCTGCGGTCCTTGGGTTCGTAGATGACAGTATGCAGTTTCACGCCGTCCCTCATCATGATTTTCACCTCGCGCTTGTCGTAGTGATTCCTCACCCACTCCCGCGTAATCGTGTCGTTGTCTGCCTGCTGTGCGAAGGTTGGGAGCACAGCGAGCATCAGCAATAGCACACAAAGCAATTTCCTATTTTTCATACCGTAATCGTTTTTAGTTCTTTCGTTTCCAAATACTTTCTGGTTGCAAAAGTAGCACTTTCTTCTTAAATACACGCCTTTCTTGTAAAACTTTCTCTCCGATACCCGCCAACTTTCACAGGAATCTCTCCTTTCGCCCGCTCCGATAGTTCCTTCATGCCGTTCCAATATCCTCCACGAGGTGTCCGAATATCTCCTTTACCCCCATAGGGATTATTCCTTTGTCTCGTAGATGATACTGGAACAGGGCAAGGAGACTATCTCTTTCACCGATAGATTGGCAGAATACAAAAAAAGCCCCAACATTTTTGGCAGTATGGAGAAAAAGAGTTATCTTTGCACTCCATATAGAATAAAGAAACTAACAAGCATAAAACAAACAACAAAGAAAAATGAAACCGCTAAACAAACAATTTGCTCCGAAGAGCGTGATGCCTGAAAAGGTGATTCAGTTCGGTGAAGGTAACTTCCTCCGTGCATTCGTAGATTGGATTATCTGGAACATGAACCAGAAGACGGACTTCAACGGCTCGGTAGTCGTTGTGCAGCCCATCGAGCGTGGAATGGTGGACTGGCTCAACGCACAGGACTGCCTCTACCACGTGAACCTGCAAGGCCGTGAAAACGGTAAGCCCGTGAACACGTTGGAGCGCATCGACGTCATCAGTCGTGCGCTGAACCCCTACACGCAGAACTCCGCCTTCATGGCTTTGGCTGACCAGCCGGAGATTCGCTTCGTCATCTCGAACACCACCGAGGCAGGTATCGCCTTCGACCCCTCCTGTAAGTTGGAGGATGCACCCGCATCGTCATATCCCGGCAAACTGGTGCAGCTGCTCTACCGCCGTTATCAGACATTTGACGGTGACCCCTCGAAGGGACTCATCATCTTCCCCTGCGAGTTGATATTCCTCAATGGTCACGTGCTGAAGGACTGCATCCGCAAGTACATCGAGCTGTGGAACCTGCCCGAGGACTTCAAGAAGTGGTTCGAGGAGTCTTGTGGCGTGTACGCAACGCTCGTGGACCGTATCGTGCCGGGCTTCCCCCGCAACGAGATTAAGGAGATACAGGAGAAGGTTTGCTACCGCGACAACCTCGTGGTACAGGCTGAGACCTTCCACCTCTGGGTGATTGAAGCACCGAAGGAAGTGGCCAAGGAGTTCCCCGCAGACAAGGCCGGACTGCACGTGCTGTTCGTTCCGTCGGAAGAGCCTTACCACAAGCGCAAGGTGACGCTGCTGAATGGCCCGCACACGGTGCTCTCGCCCGTGGCATTCCTCAGCGGTGTGAACATCGTGCGCGATGCCTGCAACCATGAGGTGATTGGCAAGTACATCCACAAGGTGCAGTTCGACGAGCTGATGCAGACGCTCGACCTGC
>JAFLSG010000088.1 GCA_022511065.1 Prevotella sp. | reverse complement strand
CCCAGTTCGCCATCATGCCTTCTTATCCGAATAAAATGTATTTTTATTGCAATAACATGCCTTCTTGTTGTCCTCTGCCATTCACCGCCGAATCGGGAAATAACGCCCGTAGGTGAGCATGCGCCAAAGCCATTCGAGGATGCCGAAACGGAAATAGCGAAGCCAGAGGCGGCTGAGCAGTATCTGGAGGAGGAAGACGGCAAAGGCGGTGAGCACGACGTGGATAAGTCCGAAGGTAGTGCCGAGACCGAAACCGAGACCGTAGAACAGGAGGATGCCGATGAGCGTCTGACCGATATAGTTTGAGAGTGCCATTCGTCCGGGGGCTGCAAGCATTGAAAAGATTTTACGGAAAGCATTCACCCGAACAAAAACCAACGCAAAGGCGGAGATATAGGCAAAGGCAAGGGGAATGACGCTGACGGCATAGAGCAGGGAATGGGCGGTGAGCCCCCACGGGCGACCCGACACGGCACTCCACGCATAGAGCAGCGAGGTGGACGCACCAACAAGCAACGAACAGCGCAGCAGACGGCGCAAAGGCAGTTCTTCTAACCGGACATAAAGGCGGTGCTTGCCCACCAGATAGCCGAGGATGAAAAGCCCGAGCACTTTTGGCAGCCGATGACCCTCCACGAACTCCCACATACGCTCGTAAGCCCCCTGCACGAGGAAGGCGAACATCTGCGGATAGGTGTGCGCATCGCGGAGCCACGAAGCGAAATTCTCTTCGGTGATGCCCTCGGCAGTAGCGTGCTGCCACCATGCGGCATAGAAGGGGGCGGCGAAATCAATGCCCGCAAACTCCGTCAGCGCGTCAAGCCCCACAGGGATGAATATCAGCAGCAGGGCAGCATACAGCAACGCCCTGTCCGTCAGGCGGATGAACAGCGGGAGCAGCAAACCGCCCACGGCGTAGAGCAACAGGATGTCGCCACTCCAGAGGAACATCAGGTGGAGGAAACCGATGCAGAAGAGTATCAGCATGCGGCGCAAGAAAAGGCGGGAGCCGTGGCGCGAGAGAATCAGCGAGAAGCCCACGCCGAAGAGGAGGGAGAAGATGGTGTAGAACTTGCCATCGACCAACAGGTAGTGCAGCAGACGCACCAAGCGGTCGGCAGCAGCCGTGGGCATTGCCGCCTGCGCCTCGGCAGGGAGGAATGTCCATAGGGAGAATTCGGGATAGTTGGCAAGGGCGATGCCCATCAGGGCAAAGCCGCGCAGCGCATCGAGTATCTGATGGCGCTGACGCTCGGTGGTGGGTCCAGTCGTCATAATCGGGGACAAAGGTAGGGAAAGTTCGTGAATTACGTGGCGTAATGTCCAATAAACTTGCACAAATCGGGCGGTTTGTGCACAAAAGAGCCGATTTTGTGCATATAATTTGCACATACAAACAAAAATGAGTACCTTTGCAGCCGCTTTTGAAAAGTGACAGATAACACATTACAATTTTATACTAACATTATGGCTTTAAAGATTGTTGTGCTGGCCAAGCAAGTGCCAGACACCCGTAACGTGGGCAAGGACGCGATGACCGCCGAGGGCACCGTGAACCGTGCAGCCTTGCCCGCCATCTTCAATCCGGAAGATTTGAACGCCTTGGAGCAGGCTCTCCGCTTGAAGGAGCAGCATCCGGGCTCTACAGTAGGAATCCTCACGATGGGCCCTCCCCGTGCGGGCGAGATTATCCGTCAGGGACTTTACCGCGGCGCTGACACCGGCTGGCTGCTGACCGACCGCCTCTTTGCAGGTGCCGACACGCTTGCCACCTCGTATGCACTCGCCACGGCTATCAAGAAGATTGGCGACGTGGACATCGTGATTGGTGGTCGTCAGGCTATCGACGGCGACACCGCACAGGTGGGTCCGCAGGTGGCTCAGAAGTTGGGACTTAACCAAGTGACCTACGCCGAGGAGGTAATGTCCGTGAAAGACGGCAAGGCTACCATCAAGCGCGTCATCGACGGTGGCGTGGAGACGGTGGAGGCTCCGCTGCCCGTGGTCATCACGGTGAACGGAAGTGCAGCCCCCTGCCGCCCACAGAACGCAAAACTCGTGATGAAGTACAAGCGTGCCACTTGTCCGCTGGAGCGCCCCACGGAGTGCCCGATAGAGCATCCCGAGGCCAACTACACCTACCTCTACGACGAGCGTCCCTATCTGACGCTGACGCAGTGGAGCGTGGCTGATGTGGACGGCGACCCAGAGCAGTGTGGTCTTGCCGGTTCGCCCACGAAGGTGAAGGCAGTGAAGAACATCGTGTTCCAGGCGAAGGAGTCGAAAACCTTGACGGCTTCCGACGCCGACATCGAGGGCATGATCAAGGAATTGTTGGAAGAGAAAATCATTGGCTAAGCAGAGTATGAACAACGTATTTGTATATGTAGAGATTGAAGGCACACTCGTGCAGGAAGTGTCGCAGGAGTTGCTGACCAAGGGCCGCAAACTGGCGAATGAGTTGGGCGTGGAGTTGCACGCCGTCGTAGCCGGTACGGGCATCAAGGGCAAGGTGGAGGATCAGATTCTCCCCTATGGAGTTGATAAGTTGTTCGTGTTCGACGGCGAGGGGCTGTTCCCTTACACATCGGCACCCCACACCGACATTCTCGTAAACCTCTTCAACGAGGAGCAGCCGCAGATTTGCCTGATGGGTGCAACGGTCATCGGTCGCGACCTCGGTCCCCGCGTATCGTCATCGCTGACGAGCGGACTGACCGCCGACTGCACCGAACTGGAGATTGGCCCGTATGAGGACAAGAAGGCAGGCAAGACCTACGAGAATCTGCTCTATCAGATTCGCCCCGCCTTCGGTGGTAACATCGTGGCTACGATTGTGAACCCCGACCACCGTCCGCAGATGGCTACCGTGCGTAGCGGCGTGATGCAGAAGGCACTCTATGAGGGCGACTGCAAGAAGGAAGTGGTTTATCCCGAGGTGGGCAAGTATGTGTCGGCAGAGGCATTCGTCGTGAAGGTGCTCGACCACCACGTGGAGGCTGCCAAGCACAACCTCAAGGGTGCGCCCATCGTAGTGGCTGGTGGCTACGGCGTAGGCTCTAAGGAGGGCTTCGACCAGTTGTTCCAGTTGGCAAAGGTGCTTCACGGCGAGGTGGGCGGCTCGCGCGCTGCCGTGGATGCAGGTTGGATTGACCACGACCGTCAGATTGGTCAGACGGGTGTCACCGTGCATCCGAAGGTGTATATCGCCTGCGGTATCTCCGGACAGATTCAGCACATCGCCGGTATGCAGGACTCGGGTATCATCATCTCAGTGAACAGCGACCCGGATGCGCCCATCAACAAGATTGCCGACTATGTGATTGTGGGCACGGTTGAGGAGGTTGTTCCCAAACTTATTAAGTATTACAAACAAAATTCGAAATAACAATGGCAAACTATTATAGTGACCACCCGGAGATTGGATTCCACTTGAACCACCCGCTGATGCAGCGCATCGTGGACCTCAAGGAGAAGAACTACGAAGACCAGAAGAAGTATGAGGATGCCCCCGTGGACTACGCTGATGCCATCGAGAACTACAAGCAGATTCTTGACATCACGGGCGACGTGGCAGCCAACATCATCGAGCCTAACTCGGAGAGCGTGGACCTCGAAGGCCCGCACCTCGAGAATGGCCGCATGATCTACGCCTCCAAGACTTTCGAGAACCTCGACGCTACGCGCAAGGCTGGCCTGTGGGGCATCTCGATGCCTCGCCGCTATGGCGGTCTGAACCTGCCGAACACGGTGTTCTCCATGCTGTCGGAGGTTATTTCTGCCGCCGATGCCGGTTTCCAGAACATCTGGAGCCTCCAGTCGTGTATCGACACGCTCTATGAGTTCGGTTCCGAGGAGCAGCGTCAGAAGTACATCCCCCGCATCTGCGCCGGTGAGACGATGTCAATGGACCTGACCGAGCCTGATGCCGGTTCAGACTTGCAGCGTGTGATGCTGAAGGCTACCTACGACGAGAAAGAGGACTGTTGGCGACTGAACGGCGTGAAGCGCTTCATCACCAACGGTGACTCTGACATCCACCTCGTGCTTGCCCGCTCTGAGGAGGGCACGAAGGACGGGCGTGGCCTCTCGATGTTCATCTATGACAAGCGTCAGGGCGGTGTCGATGTGCGCCACATTGAGCATAAGCTCGGCATCCACGGCAGCCCCACCTGTGAGCTGACCTACAAGAACGCCAAGGCTGAGCTTTGCGGCTCTACCCGCCTCGGCCTCATCAAGTACGTGATGGCGCTGATGAACGGTGCCCGTCTCGGCATCGCTGCCCAGTCCGTGGGCGTGGAGCAAGAGGCTTACAACGAGGGACTGGCATACGCCAAGGAGCGCGCACAGTTTGGTGAGAAGATTATCAACTTCCCCGCCGTGTATGATATGCTCGCCCGCATGAAGGCAAAGCTCGACGCTGGCCGCTCGCTGCTCTACATGACTGCCCGCTACGTGGACATCTACAAGGCATTGGAGGACATTCAGCGCGACCGCAAGCTCGATGCCGACGAGAAGGCAGAGCTGAAGAAATACACGCGCCTCGCCGATGCGTTCACGCCGCTTGCCAAGGGTATGAACTCGGAGTACGCCAACCAGAATGCTTACGATGCCATCTCCATCCACGGAGGTTCGGGCTTCATCATGGAGTACAAGAGTCAGCGCCTGTTCCGCGACGCGCGCATCTTCTCCATCTACGAGGGTACGACGCAGTTGCAGGTGGTGGCAGCCATCCGCTACATCACCAACGGCACGCTGCTCGGCATCATCAAGGAGATGGCTACCGCCGAGGTAAGCCCCGAACTGGCTTCGCTGAAGGCGCGTGTAGAAAAGCTCATCCCTGTCTATGAGGATGCACTCAACTATGTGAAGGAACTCGATAATCAGGCTGCTCACGACTTCCTCGCCCGTCGTCTCTACGATATGACGGCTGAGCTTGTGATGTCGCTCCTGATTCTCGACGATGCCACCCGCGCACCTGAGTTGTTCGCCAAGTCCGCCAACGTATATGTACGCATGACGGAGGAGGATGTGATTGGCAAGGCTGCCTACATCAAGAACTTCAAGGTGGAGGATCTCGACAGCTTCCGTGCTGCCGAGTGCCCCTGCGAGGCATAACCGATGCGGGACTATCCCGACAAGATGACGCCCGAGCAGGCTCGGGCTTTCCGCGACGATGTGCTGAACATCGTCAGTCAGATACCGTGCGGCAATGTGACCACCTATGGCCACATTGCCGCTCTTGCTGGGTGGCCGAGCCATTCGAGGATGGTGGGTAGGACCCTGCGATACACGCCCGGAGCCGAATTGCTGCCTTGTCATCGGGTGGTGAACAAGGCGGGGCGCACAGCCCCCGGTTGGGGCGCACAGCGCACGCTGCTGCTTGAGGAGGGTGTCACCTTCAAGGCGAATGGCCATGTGGATATGGGCAGGCATCTGTGGGAGCCACAAATTGATTTCCCCTGATGCTGGCATCGGCAGAACAAACCTTCAAGGATTATCCAAAAGATGGCACAGCATAACGAGCTTGGAGCATGGGGCGAGGCACTCGCAGCGGAATATCTGCAACGAAAGGGCTATGACATCGTAGCACGCAACCACCGCTACGGCCATATCGACCTCGACATCATTGCCCTCTGTGAGGACACTATTATATTTATAGAGGTGAAGACCCGCCGCAGCCGCATTTTCGGCGACCCTGCCGAGGCCGTCAATCCCCGTAAGCTGCAAAACCTGCGCCAAGCCATCAGCCACTATCTCAAGCAGCATCGCATCAACCAAGACATCCGTTTCGACATCGTGACCGTAGTGGGTATTCCCAACGACGATGCCGAGCCCGAAATCTCCCACATCCAAGACGTTCCGTTGCTATAACGCTTGCCGGTTGGCTACTCCCTTGCCGACCCGCTTATTTACACAAAAAGCGTTAATAACGAAGGAAACTAATTAAAATTCCTTAAAAACTATCCGTGATAGTTGTATATAACGGATAATATTAGTTTCTTTGCACTTAGATATTGATTATTGACGCGAGTAACATGTTTAACAAACTAATTTTATAGCAATGAAAAGACTGACTAACAAGGAAAAGGAAATCATGGATCTGTACTGGCAGTATGGTCCCATGCACGTGCGTGAACTGCTGAAGCATTATGACGAGCCTCGGCCCCACTTCAACACGCTATCAACGATTGTGCGCATCCTCGAGGGTGAGGGATTCATCGGCCATAACCAGGTCGGCAACTCATTCCAGTATTATGCCGCGATTTCCAAGGAAGAGTATGGACGCAAATCGATAGTAGGCATCGTCAAGAACTACTTCAACGACTCTTACCTCTCCGCCGTCTCCTCGTTTGTCAAGGAAGAGAATGTCAGTGTGGAGCAACTGCGCGAACTCATCGACGAGATAGAGAAACAACAATCGTAAGCAAATATGACCGACTTTCTGACATACGACCTGAAGGTGGCGGTATTGATTGCCGTGTTCTACATGTTCTACCGCCTGATGCTCTCGCAAGAGACGTTCCACCGGGTTAACCGCGTGGTGCTGCTCCTGACGGCGATTGCCTCGTTTGCGCTGCCCTTGTGCGTGATTACCATGCATGAGACGATGGTGATAGAGGCTCTGCCGCAGGTGACCATCGACGAGCCACTGGTGCAGACGGAAATGCTGCCCAGCGTGGAAGAACCGCAGACACCCTTCTGGCAGAAAGCCCTGCCCGTCCTCTACATCATTGGTGTAGTGCTGACGGTGGGGCACACCCTGCTGTCGATACTGAAAGTCGTGATGCTGATACGACAGACCGAAAGGCATCCGCAGCCTGACGGCACCATCATCTGCGTGACCGGTAACGCAGCGATGGCACCCTTCAGCTGGATGCACTACATCGTGATGAACCGAGGCGACTATGAGGCACAGGATGCCGCCATTCTCGCCCATGAACGGGGGCACGCACGTCTCAGGCACTCCTGGGACCTGCTCCTCGTGGATCTGCTCACCGCCCTCCAGTGGTTCAACCCCGCTATATGGATGCTGCGCCAAGACC
>JAFLSG010000087.1 GCA_022511065.1 Prevotella sp. | reverse complement strand
CCTTGCTGGCTATCAGGTTGGCTTGCCATGAGTCCGACTTGGTCTCTTGTTCCGTGGCGGAGAGGATGATGTAATTGCCCACAAACTGACGGGTTGGCGTATAGGGCGAGGTGGTGAACGTGCGGGAAGCGGAGAGGATGGAGTGCAGCGACTTCAGCGCATCGTTGTAGGAAATGCTGCCACGCACGGATTGCGCACGATTATGGCGGTAGCCCGTCCATCCCCTGTTGATATACTGGAAGTCCTGCATAATCAGGGCACGGTAGAATCGGCTCGCGTCTGCCGGCTCCACCGATGAATAACCGCCGAGCGAGAGGCGCAGACGGGGCGTGACATACCAACGGACACTTATGTCGGGCGAAAAGAGCAACTGGCGGTTAGCCTTGTCCTCGCTGTATTTCTCATAGAGATATTCCGTCGTGGGTGTCAGTTCGATGCTGATGTCACGTGTCTTGTAGGTCAGCTTTGGCTCGATGTAGAGGCGTGCAGCGGTGAAGCGTGCATCATCGGCAAGCAGTCCGAGCGTGTCGGGCAGCCCTGTGGCATCCGATGCCAACCGATGCAGGGCGGCATTCACCCCTGCCTTCAGCGACAGGTTGAACCTGCCGAGCTTCGTACCGCCCATGGCGTAGGTGTCCGTGCTGTACCGCTGTTGGCTGATGTGTTGGAAAAGTGAATCGACTGTCAGCGACTGCGGGCGGCTCGTGGCGCGGTTGTTGGAGTAGAACGACACAAGGCTGTTGCCATATCTGCGGATGATGTAGAGATTGTGCTTGATGTCGTATTCCGGCTTGCGGGCATATTGGTGATAGTTGTCTGCCCCATACTCGTTGAGCCACTGCCGGCTCCACGTGAAGTTACCCGAAAGCGAGTTCTTCAGATACTGCCTTTCTGAGTTCTTCTCATATTTCACGAGGGCATAAAGTTCATTGTCTTTCAGCAGATAGTCCTTTCTGCTCTCTACGATGCGGTTTCCGCCCGGCAGCAGGTATTCTGTCCGTCGTTCTCCTTGTGCCGTCTCGCGGTTGTTGTTGTAGATGAGCTGCAGGTTGATTTGCGACGACTCGTCAAGGCGCTTCATCGTGTTCACGGTGGCGGCATGGCTGCGGTTGAACAGCGTGCGGCTCTCTTTCAGGCTCGGTACGGCAGGCGAGGCAAGACTGATATAGTCGCCCCTGTTTTCCATATCCTCAAAGTTGAGCAGGCTCGTCGTTTCCTTGCTGATGTTCGTGCCCGTGTTGTTGGTCTTGTAGGTGAGCATCGTCTGGAAGTCTGACTTGAGTCGCAGTCCGAAAGCCTCTGCGCGCCACAGCCCCGTGTCATGACTGATGCCTGCCCCACCGCTGAGCGAAGTCACCCACCGGCTCTTGGCTCCCTCCTTCATGCGGATATTGACTGCAGCCTCGTCGGTATAGGTGAAGTCCTCCAATACGCGGATGGGCTGATGGTTTCTCATCACCTGCACCGAGCCTACATCCACCTGCGGCAGCGAGTTGGTTGCCACGCCGTACTTGTCGCCGAGCATGTCTAATCCCTCTATGTAGAACTTGCTGATGGGCTTGCCCTCGTACATGATTTGCCCGCTCTGCTTGTTCACCTCGAAGCCGGGAATCCTTGCCAATACATCACCGATACTACGGTCGTTCTGGTCGGCAAACGTGGCTACGTTGTAGGTCAGCGTGTCGCCATGTTCCCGCACCTTGCTTGCCTTGACCGTCACCTCCTTCAGGGCCACAGCCTCTTCTTGCATCACGATGCGCAGGGGCTTCTTATCCGTGAAGTTGTTGATGCGTTGCTTCGTGAATCCGAGCATCGACGCCTCCAAGTAGCTGTTGGCATCTGCCTCAATCGAAAACGCGCCTTTTCCGTCGGTCTTGCCGAAACGCACCATCTTGTTTGTGGCATTATTGCGCACTTGCACGATGACACCCGTCAGCGGCTTGCCGTTAGCATCCACCACCACGCCTGTCACTTTCGTTTGTGCAAGCACTGCGAGGGGCAGCACCAGTATTAGCCATGCAATGATTAAGAGTCGCTTCGTTCCCATTTGGTTTAATCGCTTATGCTTATTCGATGGTTGATTCTCTTATTCCAGTTCGATATAGGGCTTGGCTTGCACCACCTTCTCCGTATATGGGATAGTGCGAGGGCGATTCTTGTACTTCAAGAATTTCTCTCGGTCCATCTTGTAATACTTCTTGTTTCCCCAATTGTAGAACGTGACGGGCGTGAGTCCGTCCGCCTTGATGCTGATGGCAGTAAACTTGATGAAGTCATTATCTGCCGTGGCTTTCAGTATCAGTCCCGGCAGTCCTCCGAGTTTCCATGGACCCAGACTCACGGGAATCTCCTCAGTAAACCACACTTTCCACACCCTGCCTCGGAAGGTGGTCGTGGCATAGTGGCACTCCATGCCCATGATGTCTTGCACGGAGTCATTGTCGATGCTCCACTCTTGTGTAGGGATATCCTCCTCGTATGTATTGTAGGCACTGGCATAGACGCTATATAGCGTCAATTTTCCCATCGTGAGGTCTTGGTATAGCAGTTCCCTGCCAATAGTGCTTGCCTTGAGCCGTTTTGTCCTGTCGGGACTTTTATCGTTTGTCTCCAGAAACTCCTTCAGCGAAATCTGGCGTGTCGCTTCGCTGGTATAGTCCATGCTGTCAGTCCTGTTGCGGTAGAAACTGAAAAACTGATTGGTGGTCTTTCCCACTCGCAGAATGTAAGAGTCGTCGTGCTCTTGCTGCCATGAGTCGTAGCGCACTTCAAGGATTGCAGGCTCTATCACATGGTTTTCCTGTGCCATAGCAGGCGATGGCTTCCACAAGATGCTTGCCATCAATGCGCTTAACAGCGTTAAAAGTCTCTTCATCGTTTTGTTGCTTATTTGTTTTGTCTGCAAAGTAACTAAATAAATTCGATACATACAACTATTACGGATAGTTTTAACGAACTTTGATTATTTTATTTAGTTATTGACTGTCCCGATAGTCCTCTATTTATCTAAAGCGCTCGTTTGATAATCTGTTTCTAAATAATCACGATGCAATACGTTGCTTGCATTGCTTAAATCAAGGTCAATACCTGTCCGTGCTTGAATCAAGCGTGCGGAATCCTCCTCATACTTCCTTTTTGCTTTAAGAAACTTCTTTCTGGTTGTCTTTTTGAACTTTCCGTACTTGCTCCTGTCGTAAGCGGTATAGGTTTTTATGGTCTGTATTCCATTGATGACAAAGCGGTGTTGAAAATCCATGTCGTAAGCCTCCAGGATAAGCCCCGGTAATCCTCCCAACTTCCACGGACCATTAGAAACAGGAATGTCACAAGTGAACCAGGCAATCCATCGTCTTCCGTGATAATAGGCTTTAGCCATCTCGCATTTATAGCCGAGCACCGTCTTGATACTATCGCATACTTCCCAGTTCTGGGAGTCCAAAGAGTCCTCATAGCAATATAGCGAGTTGTCTATATCGTCATATATCGTTATTTTGCCGCTCGAAAAGTTCTTGTATATGTAACTGCTGCTTCTCCTGAAATAGAAATTTGATGCGCTTGCTCCGTCTTTTTGGAAGGCAGCCAAGAAGGTTTGCTTCCATTTCTGCTCATAGTCCGGCTCTTGCCTGATGGAGTCTGCCTGAAAAGTGTAATAGCTATAAAATGCCGACTCTTTTGCACCGGCAATGAGGAACATCAAGTCCTCTTTCTGTGAGTTGGCAAGACTGTCCTTGACGCTTGTATATTCATATTGGCACTTCAAGGCGGGAACGGTCGTAGCGGTCTGGCTGTTGATATAGCCATAGTTTAATATCAGACCGAGTATAAGAAGTAGTTTCTGTTTCATGATTTCATCTGCAGTTTATTTCATAATAGCCGACGAGGATGAACCCGTGTCTTGGAGTTCATCGCCCTGGCGGATTTTCTTGCCGAAGCTGAATATGTAACTTGCGCTTAGGCTGACAAACTGGTGTGAGTTGGCAGAATAATTCTGCGTTGTCTGGTCAAACCACTGGCTATTGAGCCACGATGTATCGGCGAGCCAGCTCTTGCGGAAGATGTTGATGGCTGAGGCGCTGATGTTCCACTTGCCGTTGCTCCATCCGACTTGCATGCTGTAATAGTCTTTACCTTGTGCGTGGGTCATATCAAGCCCACGGCGCAACATCGTTTTTGAATACCATAGGTAATATGCTGAGAAGTAGAAGGCTTTCAGGTAATAAGTGGCGCTGACGTTGACCATCGGAAAGGTGTTCGTATCGGCATATCGCCCAGTTTGTTTTTGGAAAACAACCTCTGGATTGACGTTCAAAATAAGGGAACGGTCAAAGAGTTTGAGCGAGACGGACGCCCCGACGTAAAGCTCTTGATAGTCGCCGCCATTCTCCAACGAGCGAAGCATCAGTCCGTCTGGACCGTCGGGCGAGAAGACCGGGGTAATGTAATCGAATCTCCGTATCCATCCGCCAAAGCCCGACATGGAGAACTTGTTGCTGGGCAACCATGTGTAGGTGAAGCCGGACTTAACAAACGACAAATTCTTCAGCAAGGGGTTTCCTGTCTGATACAACAGCTCATTCGCTTGGAGTACATCGGGCGTCTTTTCTGATAACTCTACGGAATTGAGGTTATAATTAGTCGAGAGTTCAAATTGGTGCTTATCGTTGGGCGAATAGGTAGCCTCGAGTTCCAACACAGGCAGAAGGCTATTGCTTCTGACACCGCTGATGGTGTTCGACTCGCAGACCACGCCCCCTCCAATTTGAAGATTATACTTCTCTTTGGCAAAACTGTAATTAGGCAAGACTGTCCACGCATACTGGTTGAAGGTGGGAGATGCAACGGTGTTTCCCGTGTATTTCACTTTGTCGTGAATATATGCTCCATAGAAGAAGAGGCTTAGGGTATGGTATTTCTTGAGCGTTTTCGACAATGTCGTAGAAATTTGTGCGTTAAACATATTCTCTGTGGCATTAGTTACAATGTCTGTCCCATCGGAAGCGTAATGGCGGTTTGAGCGCGTATGTATATAGTCTATCTCGGGACTGACACTCAGACTCCACTGCTTACCGAAATCAAAGTAATAGTTTCCGCTCCAATAGGGATTAATTACCTTTTCGTCCGTAAGGTTGGCATACGGACTCTCAGCAGTTTGGAACAAGGGAGAGGCGAAAACTACACGACCGCTATAATCGTTATGGGGAGCACGGGTCGCGATGAGATTGAGGGTGTTGGACAGGGTGGTCTTTTCCGCGGCATACTTGGCTCTGAATGAAGTCCACAGATAGTTCTCTTGATAGCGGCTGTCGTCGAGCGTGGTGCTGCGGGTTATGTCGGCTATCGTGCCGTCGCCCTGTGGCAGCCGGAATGTCTGTGTCTGCTCTGTACCCGTATGCCCCCGGTCGGTGTAGCGGTCGTAGATGCTGAGGTCGTAGGTCATTTTCCTGTGCGACATCTTTATATACGCCTGTCCGCTGCCTGAGCCTGCCATCAGGTTGTCCGTGCCCGTTGTCTTAACGTAGCCACCGTAGTCGTAATGGAATAGCACGATGTTGATGACGTATTTTTTATGGTTGAAGCGTGGGTCGGTGGGGTGGGTGAGGTATTCCACCTTCTTCACATCCAGCGGATTGATGGCATCCTTCTCCGCCTGCGATGCCGGTTCGTAGTCGATGAAGATGGTGACATCGTTGCCGCTGTTGGTCTGCACCGACCCGGCAATCGGATTGACGCTGATCTGCGGTATTGCCATCTTGCTGAGCAGGTCGATGGCGTTCTGTGCCGTCCGCTTGGCGTTCCTGTCGGGCAGGTAGGTCGTGATGTTTGTCGATGTGCGCTGCATCGTTGCCTCCACCGTCACCTCCTGCAAGGTCTGCTCGCGGGCAATGGTGTCAGTCTCTTCCTGTTGCGCTGCTGCCGCCATCGGCAGCAGTACGAGTAGGAATGAAATGTATGTTCTGCTTATCATGTCGTTTGTACGCCTTTATTTTTCCCTGCAAAGTTAGAGTATTGCATACAAAAAGCCTCGGTAAACACCGAAAAAGTGCCTACTGGGGTTGAAAGTCTTTACCCGGGTTAAGAAATGAAGGGGGGATTACCTGTCTCTCAGTAATCCAGACCTCCGTTGCTCCTCCAGGAACATGAGTTGGCGTTGCGTGCGTATCTCGTGCATATAGAGACGGTCGCGTTTTGATTGCTCCGTCGTCATCGGATATCTCTCCACGTGCATTGGGTAATAGTCGGGAAAGCGCCTTTTTACACTATCCATGATTGCTTCTTGCTCGCTCTTTGGCACAGCTCCCCAAAGGAGCATGGCAGCCGAGCGCGCAATGCGTGGGGAGGGGGAGGTGAGGGCAGTCTTACGTTTATATTCATTACGCTCACGCTCGTTGGCATCAAACTTGGCGCGTATTGATGCTAATTCCTCCTCAGACGACCTTGCGATAGACATCGAGTCTGTCAAAATGTTTTTCCTTTTTGTATGGGCAAACAGCCTATCCCAGAACACCGCTAATGAATCGTTCGCCCAGTGCGAGCCTCCTAATTGCTTATACATCACGCCCGTCCTGTACTCGCCGTCATCCAACGTCAGTTCCAGCTGCTCATCAGGATGCGCCAGCAGAATCAGTTTCAGCGGTCCCTTGCGTGAGAAAGTCAATTCCAGTTCTTCCTCGTAGGGCACATATCCATGAAGGAGATATTCATACTGGTGGGGCTGCGTGGCGATGGAGTCATATATGTGAAATTGAGCCTCATGGTCAGCCCCGCACAAGTATATCATCTGCGCCACCTCAGCGATCTTTGGGTGAAGTGTGAGCTTGATTTGCACATTGTTGCCCAGCTGTGCCACACTGGGGATTATCGGGTCTTGCTGCATCTTGGTTGTCGCGTTAAATACAGTTCCTGCGCATAAGGTAATCAATGCCAAAACGCTTAACAGAATGCAAATCCTCTTCATGTTTTTGTCTGTATATTTGGTTGTTAGTATGCCCCTGTCAATCCGCCTTCTGCCTAAAGTGGATTTGTTTAAAAATGTCTCCGGCAGTAACCGTCACATGGAGTTCTCTTTCCTGATGGGTCGTGTTCTCCTTGAAAGTCACGGTCAGCACGTCGTTGGTAATCTCTGCCTCAAACCACTCGTTGTGTATGCGGTGGAAATTCGGCTCTGGGTCGTAGTCAGGTTGATAGGTCTGGCTGTCCGCATTGGCATGAGACAGCCAAGGCCGTTTATAGTTGGTGCAGGTGAACTTGCAGATTCCGCCATTGCCGGCTACCTCGTAATAGCCGCCTTTGTCTTGTGTCAGCCCGCCCTCTGCTTTCCATTTCATCGGACTCCAATCTCCGTCATCGTCGGTGCAAGCGGCGAGGGTGAATACTGCAAGGATTGTAAAGGCGATTCGCCAGATGTTCTTTGTCTTCATACGCATTATGTTTTTGATACAGATACACTTGCAAATTTAGGGAATTTCGGTGAAACCACCAAATAAATCCCCCGTTTTTTTCAGCCGCTTCTCCTCGTTTGTCGTTGAAAGGAATGCCTTGCGTGGTTCACGGGAATGCTTCCTTTGCAGGTAAGGAGGTATTCTTGTGAACGAAGGGAATGCTTTGCGTACAGGTATGGAAAATATTTCTTTGCGTGATACGAAGCATTCCTTTGAACTACGGGAATATATCCCATGAACGGCATACGTTTGCACACCCTACACAGGTGTGCGCTACGGCTACGCACCAGCCTATACGCCAACGCGCGTGTGCATACACGCACACGCACATAAAGCAGGCTAAAGCTAAAGCGGGGGAGGCTTGCCCTCCCCCAAAACTCTCCCCCTATAGTCCCCCTCTCT
>JAFLSG010000086.1 GCA_022511065.1 Prevotella sp. | reverse complement strand
GCTCTACAACGACAGACGTTCGAAAACGTCTTTCTCATATATAAGACCGCCCGCTCACCCGTTGTCGGGCTAACAAGCGATGGTGCAAAGGTACAAAAGAAAAATGGATATGGGGAAGAAATACTGTAAAAAATATGGCTGTGTGGAGAATAGAGGTTCCAAACGGGGCGTTTGAAGCCTCCAAACACATTGAATTCAGGCTTCAAACGCATTGAATTCAGCCTCCAAACGATAGTGAAAGCAGCAAAATGCGCGGTGGTTTCAAATTGTAAGGAAAGGAAGATGATTTGCTTTCGGATTGCAACGGAATTATTGAAATATATTACATATTGGTTGTTTGTGGTAGTTTTCTTCTTTCATAATGCTATGGTTTTGCTGAGAATTCTGACTTTTTGTAGTACCTTTGCGGCGAATTTGAAGCAAACTGATAACAATTAAAGAAAGGAAATAAGCGATATGTGTGGAATCGTGGGAATCTTCAACGTGAAGGAGCAGTCGTCTGAACTGCGGAAGAAAGCATTGCGTATGAGTCAGAAAATCCGTCACCGCGGACCCGATTGGAGCGGAATCTACTGCGGGGGCAGCGCCGTGTTGGCGCATGAACGCCTCTCGATAGTGGATCCGGAGTCGGGGCAACAGCCGTTGTATGCCTATACAGTGTCCGACGGCGGAGAGAAGAAATCGGTGGCGCAAGTGCTGGCGGTGAACGGCGAGATTTACAATCATCGGGAGATTCGCCGTCAGTATGAGGGCAAGTATGCGTTTCAGACAGGCTCGGACTGCGAGGTGATTCTTGCGCTCTACCGCGAAAAGGGTATCGACTTCTTGGAGGATTTAAGCGGCATCTTTGCCTTTGCCCTCTACGACGAGGAGCGCGACGAGTTCCTGATTGCCCGCGACCCTATCGGGGTGATACCCCTCTATATCGGTTATGACGGCGATGGGCGGGTGTATGTGGCTTCCGAACTGAAAGCGCTTGAGGGACAATGCGAGCGATATGAGCCGTTCTTGCCGGGGCATCGCTACTGGAGTCGTGAGCCGGGCATGAAGAGATATTGGCAGCGCGACTGGTTTGCGTACGATGCCGTGAAGGACAATTCTGCCGATGCGCAAGAGATACGCAGTGCTTTGCAGGCTGCCGTGCGCCGTCAGTTGATGTCCGATGTGCCTTACGGCGTGCTGCTTTCAGGCGGTTTGGATTCGTCAATCATCTCCGCCGTTGCGCAGATGTTCTCCGAGAACCGCATCGAGGAAGGCTCGAAGACCCGGGCATGGTGGCCGCGCCTGCACTCGTTTGCCGTAGGTCTGAAGGGTGCGCCCGACTTGGTGAAGGCGCGGCTTGTGGCAGATCATATCGGTACGGTACACCACGAAATCAACTATACCATTCAGGAAGGACTTGATGCCATCCGCGATGTGATTTATTTCATCGAGACATACGATGTGACCACCGTCAGGGCTTCCACGCCGATGTACCTGCTTGCACGCGTCATCAAGTCGATGGGTATCAAAATGGTGCTGTCGGGTGAGGGCGCAGACGAAATCTTCGGCGGCTACCTCTATTTCCATAAAGCACCCTCGGCGCAGGCATTCCATGAAGAGACCGTTCGCAAACTCTCCAAGTTGCACCTCTATGACTGTCTGCGGGCGAACAAGAGTCTTTCGGCGTGGGGCGTTGAAGGGCGCGTGCCATTCCTTGACAAGGAATTCCTTGATGTGGCAATGCGCACGAATCCCGAGGCGAAGATGTGTCCCGGCACGACGATGGAAAAGCGTATCTTGCGTGAGGCATTTGCCGATATGCTGCCCGAGGCGGTGGCATGGCGGCAAAAGGAGCAGTTCTCCGATGGTGTGGGCTATTCGTGGATTGACACGCTGAAACTGATAACTGAGCAGGCAGTCACTGACGACCAGATGGCGCATGCTGCTGAGCGCTTCCCCATCAACCCGCCGCGCAACAAGGAGGAATATTACTATCGTTCGATTTTCTCTGAGCATTTCCCGTCAAATTCCGCAGCCCTGTCGGTGCCGAGTGTTCCGAGTGTGGCATGTTCCACGGCGGAGGCATTGGCATGGGATGAGGCCTTTAAGAACCAGAACGACCCGAGTGGGCGCGCTGTGAAGGGCGTGCACGAGCAGGCTTATTAAGAAACAAAGCGGGAAAGCGAGGTCAGCGCCTAACCTTCTGCACGACCAATGAGCCGAGCATTGAAAGGAGGAGCATACCGAAGATGAAAGCAAGCGAGAGCGGGGTGGGAATCTCTATGTGCGGCATGTGCATGGAGAGTCCCGCCCAAGCGCAGAATTCATTGACATATTCGTCCATCCCCAACAGCATCTTCACGCCCACGAAACAGAGGATGATGCCAAGCCCGTATTTCAGGTAAGTGAAATATTTAGCGACGGCAGCCAAGGCGAAATAGAGTGCGCGCAGTCCGAGAATGGCAAAGATGTTGGAGGTAAGCACGATGAACGGGTCGCGACTGACGGAGAAGACGGCGGGAATGGAATCCACGGCAAATGCCACATCGGTGGTCTCGATGACCAACAGGACGATGAACAGCGGGGTAGCAAGCCGTCGGATTATCAGTCTGCCGGGTGTATTTGGGTCTTCGGTAGTCTCCGTGATGAAGAATTTGTCGCCGTGCATCTTGTCCGTCACGGGGAAGAATCGCTTGAACATCCGCACAATCACGTTCTTCGAGGGATCCACGTTTTCATTCTCTTCGTGTGTGAACATCTTGGCACCCGTGTATAGGAGGAACAATCCGAAAAGTCCGAGAATCCACTCGAACCTCGTCACCATTGCCGTACCCGCAAAGATAAAGACGCTGCGGAGTACGAGTGCCCCGAATATTCCCCAGAAAAGCACTTCATGCTGATATTTGCGCTCAATGCCGAAGAACGAAAAAAGCATCAGGAATACGAAAAGGTTATCCATCGAGAGCGACTTCTCTATCAGGTAGCCCGCCAAGAATTCCATTGCCTTCTCGTGGCTGTCTCCCGGATAAAGCAGATAGATTCCCGCACAAAATACGAGCGACACGCCTATCCACACGGCGGTCATCTTGAGTGCTTCCGTCACACTTACCTCATGCTGTCCTTTCTTGCCGAACATCTTCAAGTCGGCCAACAGCATGATAAACACCATGACGTAAAAGACAATCCATGCCCAAATGGGCAAGGCAAGCGTGCTCATACTCATGCAGAAAGGCTTACATATTGGTCATGAGGCGAGCCTCCATGACATTTACCACGTAGTCGCCAAGTTTCTCGCACTCGCCAATCAAGTCCATGTAGATAGTACCTATTGCGTAAGTGTAGAGGTGGTTGTTCACGTCGGTGATGTTCTGCTCCTTGAGCTGGTTGCGCAGCGTGTTGATGTCTTGCTCTATCTGCTGCGTCTGTGCCAGCGTGAAGTCCTCGCGGCGACCCTTCAGTGCTGCGTTCATCTGTGTGAGCGCACCATCGGTAATCTGCATCATGCGGCGGATGTTGGCATACTGCTCCGGCGTGAAATCCTCCTTGTCGTTGTGGCGGCGGTTGAGCGTGCGCGCGATGTTGTAGCAAGCATCACCAATGGATTCCAATTCAGAGATTTCACGCAGCATGGCACGAATCTTCGCCTTGGTCTCATCAGAGAGGTGCGCATCGCTGACCCTGTCGAGATACTGGGCAATCTCCATTTCCATATTGTCGGAGATTTCCTCGTATTTCTCCACACGGGAGAAGATGCTGTTGAATTTTTCCGTATCGCTCTCGTCAAGCAGTCCGCGCGTGATGTTGAACATTCGCTGCATGCGGTCGGCGAAATGCACGATTTCCTTTTGTGCCTGCAATACGGAGATTTCCGGCGTCTTCATCAGACCACCCTGAATGTAGCGCAGGCGTATTGGCTCGTCTGCCTCCTCCACCGACTGACTCGGGCGTATCACGAAGCAGACGATGCGCTCAATCTGCGGGATGAACCATATTAATATAAAGGTGTTCGCAAGGTTGAAACAAGTGTGGAAGGCTGCCAACACGAAACTCAGTTTGGAGGCGTTGGCAAGGAATGCCGCTTGTCCGGCAGTCTCTGGCGTCATCGTCACATCGTAGCCCACGAGTTCGCACACGACATCAATGAACGAGTGGAAGATGAGCAGAATCCAGAACACACCGAACAAGTTGAAGAACATGTGGGCGAAAGCCGCGCGGCGTGCCTGTGTGGAAGCACCAAGGGCGGCAAGGTTGGAGGTAACGGTCGTACCGATGTTCTCACCCATCACGAGTGCGATACCCTGATAGATGGGCAGTGCGCCGCTTGAACAAAGTATCATCGTGATGGCCATGACCGCTGCCGATGACTGCACGCACATAGTCAGAATGCCACCGAGCAACAAGAACAGCAGGGTGGTTGAAAACGCCTGCGGGTCAAAGGAGGCGAAGAAGGCGAGCACGGCCTGATTCTCTCCGAGGTGCATATCCATACCCGTCTGACGCAACGTGCCAAGTCCGAGGAAAAGGAATGCGATACCGAAGATGAAGTCACCCACGATGCGGTGCTTCTTCAGGTAGATGAGCAGTATCGCAAGCACGAAGGCGGGATATACGAAATCGGTGATGTTGAACGAGAAACCCGCCGACATAATCCACGCGGTGAGCGTCGTTCCGATGTTCGCACCCATGATGACCGAGATGGCTTGCGCCAATGTGAGCAGTCCGGCATTGACGAATGACACGGTCATCACGGTGGTTGCCGTCGATGACTGCACGGCAGCGGTGACGGTCATTCCCGTCAGCATTCCCGTGAAGCGGTTGGTGGTCATCTTGGCAAGTACGTGTCTCAGTTGAGGGCCCGTCATTTTCTGCAGCGCTTCACTCATCATCTTCATACCATAGATGAGCAGGGCCAGCGAACCGCAGAGTTTGAAAAGAATAGTCACAGACATTGTGTGATAGATTTGTTTACGGGCACAAAGATACTGCTTTTTTTGCATTGATTGACGTTTAGTGGGCAGATTTAAGTTTTGTTAGCATCGTGAGGTTGGTGGCGTGGCAGATTTTGCGTAACTTTGCCCTCACACAGAATGCTATGAAGAACAGCCCGTTGCGCCATGCTCCGTTGCTGCATCTTGCCGTCTGCTTGGCGGTGGGTATTGCGGTAAACGAACTTGTGCCCCTTCCGTTTCCGAGACTCCCCTTGTTTGTGGGGAGTGTCATTGCGGCACTTGCCCTTTGGAAAAGTCCGCGGTGGCAGAGTGCGACGATAGCCGTCTGCTTCTTCATGCTCGGATGCTTGTTGGTGGAAAGGTATCAGCAGTCCTTGATAGTGGAATGGCTTACGGAGGCGGTATGCTATGAAGCGGTGGTTATCTCTGAGCCGATTGAGAAACCAAAGACGATGGCGGTGGATATCCTATTGCCGTCGTATGGGCGGAAATTAAAGTGCTATCTTGCCAAGGATGCACGAAGCAAGTCATTGCGCCCTGGCGATGGTCTGCGCATTTGCTCCGTCATCCGCCCCAACAGCGACTGGCACATCGGCAGGTTTGACTATCGCCGCTATTTGGAGGCGCATGGATTCACGGGCAGCACTTATGTACCCCGCCGCAATTGGGAAAGGACAGACATATCTTTGAAGCGACTTTCGCGGTTGGAGCGGACGAGGATTCTTTTTCTGAAATGGCGTGGGATGCTCTTGCAACGGCTTGATGAGAGCGGGATGAAGGAAGAGCAATATGCCGTGGTCGCTGCGATGGCATTGGGTGATAAGTCTGCGTTGTCGAAAGACCTCAAAGAGATTTATGCGCAGACGGGTGCTTCCCATGTGTTGGCGCTGAGCGGGATGCACCTCGGCATACTCTATGCGTTGTTCTCCTTGTTTGCCACGGGGCGTTTGGGGAAGATGCTGTCTCGTTTGCTCCTTGTGCCGGGTGTGTGGGCTTTTGTGCTTTTGGTGGGCATGCCGGCGAGTGTGGTGCGTGCGGCGGTAATGGTCAGTGTGTATGCCCTGCTTTCGGTGGGCGACAGAGACAGGATGTCGGTCAATACATTGGCATTCACCGCCATCATGATGCTTGCGGCAAATCCCTATGCCTTGTTTGATGTTGGGTTTCAGTTGTCTTACGCCGCCATGTTTGCCATCCTTGTGCTGTTGCCTGCCTTTGACTTATTGGTGTCTCGCAAGTTCTTGGTGTCGCATCCGTTGTTGAAATGGCTGTGGGGTATCGGCTGCGTGTCTTGCGCCGCGCAGATGGGTGTTGCTCCCCTTGTTGCCTATCATTTCGGGCGCTTCTCCCCTTACTTTCTGCTGACTAATCTGGTGGTTGTGCCTGTCGTATGGATGATTCTCTATCTCTCGATGGTGGTACTGCTTGTTCCCTCACTCTCACCCCTGCTTACTCGGGTCGTGACCTTGCTCAATACCACCCTCGGGCGCATCGCCTTGCTGCCCCATGCCTCCGTGGAGGGGCTACGGCCTACTGCCTTGCAGGTGGCGCTGATATATGCAATCATAGTGGTGTCATACGCACTGATGCAGTGCCTTTTCCGAAAAACGCATAAAGTACCTCTGGGATAAACGGCATTTCCTCCGTGATGTCGAGCCAATATTGCACCTTTCCTCAAAGGAAGTTTTTGGAAATGCAGAAGATGCGCCAGTTTCCTGCCGCATCCTCTCTTTGAAACTTAACGTTTACTCAATCGCAACGCTCCGATACTCACTCAATCGTAATCCAGTGTGCGCGGTCATGCTCCCACGCCTCCGTCAGCATCTTGACGATGCGCCGCGTCCACGCCCGCGAGTCCAACACCTGCCCCACCTCACGGTTACGCCCCACGAGGATGCAGCCCGCCGTGTCCTTCACGGTGTTGCCCGCATGGATGCGGATGCCCTCAAACAGCGGCACGTTCAGCAACAACGGCAGCCACGTCTTGAACTTCGGACTCATCGTGACCACTATCGGGTAACGCCCCGGGGATATCGCAAACGGCTTTAGCGACTTCGCCTTGTTCGGATGACTGTTCAACACCTTCTCCATCGTCAGCCTCCTCTTCTTCATCTCCACCACCGGCGGCTCCAGCGTGTCGCACAGATACTCCTTGCTCGTGCCCGCAAGATACTCGTCATTCACTCGCTCCACCCGGTATAATTTCCCGATGGTGTAATCTTTTTTCTTTGCTATTCTTTTCAGTAATAATTCCATAATCAAAACGACCTTAATGTCAAATGTCAAAAATGTCAAATGTCAAATCGCTCTTGTTTCCGCCAATGCTTGTCGTTCTCTTTCACTATCCAACCATCATGCCGCCATCGCGAAATGATTTTGTATAGTGCCATTTCATGGCAGTTGCCTTGCTTTAGCGCCCGCAAGTCGTTCATTGAGAATATTGGTGGCAGCTGGTCAAACACAAAATGATTCTTGCCACGGCGCTGACACTCAGTAGTAGCATCCACATACTGATTCAGCAATGCCTCTCCAAACGTGCTGATTTGCTGCGCCAAGCAATACTCCGCCATCATCAGCGCGAAATCAAGACACCCCTTGCTTTCCTTCCCTTTGCCTGTCAATAGGTGGAACACCACCCCGCAACGAAATCCGATAACCGCCGCCCGCTTGCGATACGTGTCCTTCACGTGGTCAATATCCTTGGCGGCTTCCACGCGCTTCTGTTCAACCCATGCCTCAATCACCTTGCGAAGCCGAGGCACATCCACCACGCCCGAAGCCGAGCGCAACCTTGTAGCAGCCTCATTGATTTTTGCTTCATCATCAGCCGACCTTCTGCCAAATCTCGGCATCTTGGCAAACGAGCTATCCGGCATTTCAGCCACAAGGATTCTCGAAGAAAGACCATTTTCAATATTGTCACTCTTGAAGCACTTGCGTAAAGCCCCATTCGTGCCGAGCATCGTCCAATTGTAAGCAACTTTCACAACGCCGCTCTCGGCTTGGTCACTATTATAGTCCTGACCCCACTCGCCATTATCGAAGCTCAGACGATAGATGTCATACTTCGATGACCAACTGCCCGCGCCATTCGTTTTTCGGAGGGTATCAAGCTCCTCCCCGAAACTATACAACGTATGCCCATTGGCATTCTTAAATCGTTTCAGCAAGGTAGAACATGAAACCGTAACGGGCACCATCCTAATCAGTACCTTCGGGTCATCGGGTGCTTTCTCATTCGCCTTGCGCGCCTTCTTCCGCTCCTTCC
>JAFLSG010000085.1 GCA_022511065.1 Prevotella sp. | reverse complement strand
TAAACGACCTTAATGTCAAATGTCAAATATGTCAAATGTCAAAGTGTGCCATGCCCATCAAATGAGTGTGGAAATTTGTAATAATGCATTTTCGGCACAGATTTCCCGCCTCAACATTTTGCCATTTCCTAATTAATCACTACCTTTGCAACCGAAAGGAACGAAATCCTTCCCGCTGAAATTGAGAGAGTAGCACCGTAATCGGGTTAGCAAATCAATTCAGCGGTTTTCTGAAGACTATGAAAAAGAACGCTTATTATGAAATACACAGAGTTTGAGGATGTTATATCCCAAAAGCGGATGCAGAAATATCTGCAAGCATGCAACCATGACAGCAGGCGAGCCATGACGCTTTACCGCCGCAATTTGAGATTGTCGCAAGAAATGTTTACACTTATCAGCTGTTTTGAAGTGGCTCTGCGGAATCGGATTGACAGGGAGATGTCAAGGCATTTCGGCGCTGACTGGCTTCGCGACTTGGTACTTCCAGGCGGTGCTTTCTATGGAAATCCGCGCGTGGAAAAGACGTGTAAAATCATTACAAAGGCATATCGCAATCTTGATGAGTGCGGGGTATATTCTCACTCAAAACTGCTCTCGGAAATGGAGTTTGGTGTATGGAAGTACATGTTTAACAATCTCCAATACGGCTTGTGTGGGCGGCATCTCCTTCGGATTTTCCCCAATAAACCGAAGTCTACGAGACTCTCCCAGATAGACAACTCCAAGATATTTCTGGAACTCGACTACATCAACAATATCCGCAACCGCATAGCCCATCACGAGCCTATCTGCTTCGGCAACCCCGCCTGTGTGGACACTACCTACACGCTCAACAACTATGCGAGGATTATGACCCTCTTCCGTTGGATGGGCATCGAGGCGGGTAGCCTCTTGTATGGTCTCGACCATGTTGGCGCAGAGTGCGGAAAAATCATGTGCGTATGAAAATAATTGCCGAAATATTTGCATAGTTCGGGAAAAACCCCTATCTTTGCAACGTTCATTCCCGGTAGTCCCTGAAGTCATTCAAACTATCGGGTGTTTTTATATTTCTCCGTGCTTATATCACTGTGCAGAGTTTCTGAATATCATCGTCGAAGGTGTCTTTATTGATGGCGCGGTTCTTGACGGCAGAGCGGTAATTGTAGATGGTTTGCGGGGAGTAGAAAAGGAGGTCGGCAATCTCGGCACTTTCCTTGACACCGAGACGGATGAGGGCATAGATGCGAAGTTCGGTGGTGAGGGTGTCGGCTTGCTTGACAATGATTTGTTGGTCGGGAGCCAGTAGGGTGTTCAGTTCTTGCACAAAGGTGGGATAGAGGGTTAGGAAAGCCTTGTCGAATTTGCCGAGGAAGATGGCGGCATCTTCCTCTGATATGCGCGACGAGGAAATAGTGCTCAGCAGTTCGCTGACCTGATTGGCTTTGATTTTGCGCTGCACCAGTGTCTGGTATTTCTTCAACTTGTCAATATACTTGGCGCAGAGGTCTATGTAGATTTTTGCCAGTCCCTCTCGCCTGAAGTTCGTGTCTATCAGCCGCTCGTTGAGCCGAGTGAGCTGGTGGCCCTGCTCTTCAAGCAAGGCATTCTTCCGCCTGACCTCCTCGTGTTGCTCGTGCAGTTCCTGGTTCTTGTCCAGTAATTCTATCCTCCGCTTGTGGAGCGCCGTGTTTTGGCGTTTGATGAACAGTAGCGCTACGAGAAATGCCACTGCCAGTATGCCAAGCCCGACAAGCCCGTAGAGGATGCGGGATTTCTGCTGTGTTATCTTGTTTGTGTAGGCAGAAAGTATCGCCGGGAATTTGTGGGATATGTCGATAATGCGCAAGCGGTTGTTGAAAAACTGTGCATCTTCCATTGAGCAGTAGATGTAACGGGTGGCGCGCTCCACCTGATTTGGGTCGTTCTCAAACAGGTACATTGCCAGTTCCTGAAGGGAAAGATTCTCTTTCAGTGGGGTTATCATATCTGATATGGCAGAGTTAGTCAGCCACGACACGTACATATCCATATCGCCCTTGTCCATATAGCAGCGTGCCAATGAGAAGGCTGCGGAGGCGTATAGTTTGGAATTGATGGGAGCCATATCTACTACTTTCTGGTAATAGACGGCAGACTGCTTGCTGTCGTCGTCCACGTAGTGCATCTTCTCACCCATCAGGTAAAACCAGTTTACCGTGTTTTCCCTTTCATACTGGATTGCTTTCAGCAGACAACTGTCCATCCGTTGCTTATAGTCATCTTTCGCTCGTGGGTCGTCAGTATATTCTCGCATACTGAGATAGAGCCAGAACAGGGCAATGTGGTACTCATATTTAAGGACGGAATCCAGTTCCTCTGGCTTTACTTTTCTTATGTTATCCTCGGCTTCACTGTAAAAGCCCCCTCTGACATTAGTCAGCGTGCTGCTGATTAAGAACTTGTTGAGGTAATACTGGCTGTTTATGTGCTTTGCCAGCTCGTAGCCCTTTATGGCATAGACCATAGCCGAGTCGTACCTGTATGTAAGGTACTCCTGATACAACTGGTCGTAAAGTTTCAGCTTTGCCTCGTCGGTCGATGCCAATACGAGTTCCTTGCGCATATTATCCAATTTCTGTTCCTTCATCGCAGAAATGTTGGGGCGCTCTGCTATCACGCTGTCAAGACGGAGCAACAGCCGATGGTCGGCTGAGACTCCAATCACGAGAAAGGAAACAATGCTCAAAAGTATAAGTCTTGCTTGCATAATTCGTCTGTTTCAGGTCTTCGGCTGCAAAGATACGAAAATATCTGCAAACTATCACATCTACTTGACACTTTTCAATGGCTATATATAAAATATTGCAAATAAGTAACTTACGAATCCGACCATTTACCACTAACCTACCTGTCCCCTACCGACGCAAACAATTGATGCAGTTATCCCATACCTTTGCAACCGAAAACCTGACTCAAACAATATTAATATGAACAAAGCAATCTTAACAGCAGCAATGGCATTATTTACAACCTTCGGGTATGCCAAGACAAACATTTCCATCACCACCGGCAACACGCAGTTAGTGATGCAAGTAAAAGACAATGGACGCCTGTACCAGACTTATTTTGGTGCAAGGTTAGCGTCGGGTATTAATCTCGACGAGTTGGACATGCCGCGTGGCACCAACTCCTCCACTTCCGCCATCGGCAATGAGGTCTATCCTGTAATGGGCACGGAAGACTACTTTGAGCCCGCGATGGAAATCAGGCATGCCGACGGCAATCCTACTTCCGTGCTGAAATATGTATCGCACGAACAGAAGAATGTGGACGGCGGTGTGCAGACCACCATCCAGCTGAGGGATGAACTCTACCCGGTCAGCGTCACGTTATATTATGTAGCCTACGAGAAAGAGAATATCATCAAGCAGTGGAGCGAGATACAGCATCAGGAAAAGGGCAAGGTCTATCTGACCCGCTATGCCTCCTCTATGCTCTATATGGAGTCTGATGCCTACTATCTGACTGAGTTCAGCGGCAATTGGGCGAAGGAGATGCATATGAGCGAAGCCCCGCTGACATTTGGCAAGAAGGTGATTGACTCCCGCCTCGGCACACGCGCCACGATGCTTACCCAACCATTCTTTGAGGTCAGCACAACCGGCCCTGTTCAGGAGAATGCGGGAGAGGTGCTGATGGGCACGATTGCCTGGACTGGCAACTTCCGCTTCACGTTTGAGGTGGATAATAACAACGAATTGCGCATCATCAGCGGCATCAATCCCGATGCCTCAAACTATCTGCTGAAAAAGGGCGAGGTATTCCGCACACCAGAGTTTATCTTTACCCTCAGTCAGAACGGCAGCGGAGAGGGTAGCCGCAACTTCCAGCGCTGGGCGTTGAACCATCAGTTGTTCAAGGCCGACGAGGACCGCATGACCTTGCTCAACAACTGGGAGAACACCTATTTTGACTTCGACGAGGAAAAACTGACCAATCTCTTTGGCGAGGCAAAAGACCTCGGTGTAGATCTCTTTCTGCTTGATGATGGATGGTTTGGCAACAAATATCCCCGCAAAGACGATTTTGCCGGACTTGGCGATTGGGAGCCAACCAAGAGCAAACTGCCTAACGGCGTTCCCTATCTTGTGAAGAAGGCCAATGAGACAGGCGTGGAGTTCGGCATCTGGATTGAGCCGGAAATGGTGAATCCCAAGAGCGAACTGGCAGAGAAGCATCCCGACTGGATTCTGACGCTCCCCAACCGTGATACTTACTATTTCCGCAATCAGTTGGTGCTCGACCTGACCAATCCCAAAGTGCAGGATTTCGTATTTGGCGTGGTGGATAACCTGATGACGGAGAATCCCCGCCTGAAGTTCTTCAAATGGGACTGCAACTCACCCATCACCAACATCTACTCACAAATGGAGGGCGAGAATCAAGGCAATCTCTATGTGGACTACGTTCGCGGGCTCTACAAAGTGCTGAACCGCATCCAGGCAAAATATCCCGACTTGATGATGATGCTCTGCTCAGGTGGTGGAGGCCGTTGCGACTTTGAGGCGCTGAAATACTTCACCGAGTTCTGGTGCTCTGACAACACAGACCCCGTAGAACGTCTGTATATCCAGTGGGGCTTTTCCCAGTTTATGCCCTCAAAGGCGATGTGTTCACACGTTACGAATTGGAATCAGCGTGCCAGCGTGAAGTTCCGCGTGGATGTAGATTTTACCTGCAAACTCGGCTTTGACATCGGTCTCAAGTCCATGAAGGCTGATGACTTGCAGTATTGCCGTGAGGCTGTAAAGGAGTACAATCGCCTGAAGCCAGTCATTTACTCGCCCAACCTCTACAGATTGGTATCTCCCTATAAGACCAAGCACTGCGTATTAGAGCGCGTGAGCGATGACAAGAGCCACGCATTGGTAGCAGCCTACGATATACACCCCGATTTCAACGAGCAGTTGCTGCCTACACGCCTTGAAGGGCTTGATGCCAATGCCAAGTACAGAGTCAAGGAAATCTGCCTGATGCCAGGGCAGAAGTCAAGGATGCAGTTCGACGGCAAGGTCTTCTATGGTGACTATCTGATGAAGATTGGACTTCCGCTGACGACTGGCGAGGATATGAGCAGCCGCCTGATAGAGATAACCAAGGAATAATTTACCAATAACTTTTAGATTATGAATAAAAGAATTTTATTACTGATTGTAGTGATTCTTGGCCTTTACAATCAGATGATGGCCCAGACATTGGTCACGGGTAATGTGAAGGACAATGGCGGAGAGCCGATTATCGGTGCAAGCGTGATTATCACCGGCACCAGCAACGGAACGATTACCGACTTTGACGGCAACTTCCAGTTGCAGGCAGCCGTGGGAGACGAACTGACGATTTCCTACATCGGATTCGTCACGCAGAAAATCAAAGTGAAAGACGATGCCCCTATCAACATCACGTTACTGGAGGATAATGCGGAGATAGAAGAGGTGGTGGTCGTTGGTACGATTATGAAAAAGAGCGACCTGACTGGGGCTGTGGGCAGCGTGGACGGCAGAACGCTGACGGAGAAGCCCGTGACAAATGTCAATCAGGCGCTTCAAGGCCGAGTATCTGGTGTGTTCGTGGAGCCGGGTGCCCGCCCCAGCGACGATTCCGGCATCCGTGTGAGAGGCCTGAACACCATCAATTCCGGCTCTGATCCCATCTATGTAGTAGATGGTATGGTGATGAACAATGATTTTGGCGGTTTCAGCAGCATCAACCCCAATGATGTGGAGCATCTTGAAGTGCTGAAGGACGCATCTGCCACAGCCCTCTATGGTTCGCGCGGTGCAAATGGTGTCGTGCTGATTACCACAAAGAAGGGTGCAAGCAAGGAGGGCAGCGTCACTTATGACGGCTGGGTAAGCATTTCCTCTATGACCCAACGACCCAAGACGATGGATGCCACGGGCTTGGCAAACCTGCGCATCGATGCCTTTGCCAACGGCTACTTGCGCAACAATCCTTCCGAGAACCGCGAGGAATACATCAACAGCACCCTGCTCGGCACTAACCTTGCGTTTTCCGAGCAAGAGTTCGCAAGTCGCAACGGTAGTCAGTGGAGAAGTTTTGACTGGCTCAATCAGGTGGTTCGCACAGGCGTACAGCACAATCACAATGTCAGCTTCTCAAAGGCATTCGACAAGGGTAGCGTCTATTTCAGCCTGAACTATTCCAACCTGAAGGGTATCGTGAAAGGCTCTGACCAGAATAAATACTCTGGTCGCTTCAATGCCGAGTATAACGTAAAGTCGTGGCTGAAGGTGGGTACTAACACCACGTTTACCCGCACACAGGATGCCATCCCTTCTGATGATGTCTATAACAAGGCACTGAGTGCCAATCCCATTTTGGACTATGCCCCCTATATGAATCCTGCGACGAAATACCAGAGCCAGTATCTGACCGTCTATTATCAGGCACTAACAGAGAACTACAACAACGAGTACAATCCGTTCAACTCTATGGATGTGCGACAAGACCGCACGAGAACACGCCTTGCCTCCTCCAACTTCATCAACATCAATCCGATGAAGGGCTTGAACTTCCGATCTACGCTCTCCGTGGATTATGCGGCTCAGACTTGGTTTTCCTATACCCCCGGCAATATTCAGGAGTCGGTGCGCCACGAGTCAGGCGATGCCATCGCGCAGCATGAGCGCTTTGAGCAGACCAACTGGCAGTGGGACAACTCACTCTCGTATGATACGCAAATTGACAAGCACAAACTCAACGTGATGGCAGGCACCAGCATGAGCAAAGAGTCGAACAACTACGACCTTGCACGTGGCTATCGCTTCCCCAGCGACCATCTGGGCTATCACGAACTGGCAGGTGCTGCCGCGTTCGAGAAGACCATCATCGACTCAGATTTCAGAAACTCGACCCTGCTGTCCTATATCGTGCGCGGGAACTATAATTACGACAGTCGTTACTTCCTGACGGCGACGGCACGCTATGACGGTTCATCAAAGTTTGACAGCGGCCACCGATGGGGTATCTTCCCCTCTTTCTCCTTTGCCTGGGAAGCAACCAATGAGCAGTTTATGCAAGACCAGAACACATTTAGCCGCTTGAAAGCCCGCCTTGGTTATGGCATGGTTGGTAATCAGGACATCGCCAACTATGTGTATGCCACTTGGTATAATCCTGTGGCACAGCGCCAGACCGTGGATGGAAACACCGTGGGAATGGCTGGCTATGCGTCAAGCGGAATGCGCGGAACACCTGCCATCACCTGGGAGAAGCAAAAACAGTTTAACTTTGGAATTGACTTCGGTTTCCTGAAAAACCGCATCACGGCATCAGTAGATTTGTTCTATATTATCAACGACAACCTGCTAATGCAGCACTCGCTGCCGCTGACCTCAGGCTATTCAACCACATGGGAGAACATCGGCAAAGTGGAGAACAAAGGATTTGAACTGAGCGTGAACGCCCGCCTCGTCGAACAGAAAAACTTCGGCTGGAACTTCGGCGGCAATATCTCCTATGACGGCAACAAGGTGACGAAACTCTACGGTGATGTCGAGCAGATTCTGAACGGAACGGAGCGAGAAGGCAACATCTTCCTAAACGAGCCTTTGCACACCATTTACACTTACCGCGCCGGTGGCATTGCCAACGAGAGCAACCGCGCCGAGTGGGAGGGCAAGAACTATAACGGTCATACCGTGGAAGTGGGCGACCTCTATGTGAAAGACATCTCCGGTCCTGAAGGCAGACCCGACGGTGTCATCAACGAGTACGACCGCGACATTGTTGGTAAGAGCGACCCCAAGGTGTATGGTGGTTTCAACACAGATTTGCGTTACAAGAGCCTCACGCTGAATGCCATCTTCACCTACGCCCTTGGCGCAAAGAAAATCAGTGGTTATTACGAGAATCTGACCAGCAGTGTCGGCTTGTCTCAGGCTTCCCCCGACTTGGCTGACCGTTGGAGTACCACCAACCTTGACGCAAAGTTCCCGAGAGCCGTCAGCAACTCCTCCGGCTACAATGGTTACAAGCCGTCGGATACAGACCTCGTGGTTCAGAATGCAAACTACCTGAGGCTTTCCACGCTGACGCTGGCCTACAACTTTGACAATAGCATCATCAGCAAGCTGCACCTAAGCAGCCTCCGCCTCTATGCTACAGCCAGCAATCTCTTCTGCCTGACTCCCTACAAGGGCTTTGACCCTGAAACAGGCGACTACAACTATCCCCCGACAAAGACATTCACCTTTGGGTTGAACGTAAGTTTCTAACATTCTAATCCGGCAATAATATGAAAAAGATATATAGCATCATTTGTGCAGTAAGCACAATCTGTGGAATGACCGCTTGTTCCGATTTCCTGGACGAGGACAATCAGACACAACTTTCGGAAGAGCAGGTGCTCACCGACATAAAACTTGCAGACCTGAGTATGCAGAGCATCTATGATGCTTTCAAGGAGAACTACAAAGACGAGCGTTGCTGGTTCCTGTTGCAGGGAACGGACGAGATTCAGACGGGTGCCCTCCAGTCAAAAGACGCAAACACGGCAGCATGGGATTTCTGTGACGGAGCGATGAACTCTGAGAATGGCTATGTTCAGAATGCCTGGAACTATCGCTGGCCGGTAATCGCCAATGCCGCCAAGATTGTCAGGGCAATCTCTACAATGAATCCGCAAGCAGGCTCTGCCGAGGAGCAACTGATGGGCGAGGCTGCCTTCATCCGTGGTTTCTTGACCTATCAGGCTACAATGATTTGGGGGCGTGTGCCCATCATTGACCTGCAACGTATTGATAATGGCGAACTGAACTATGGTC
>JAFLSG010000084.1 GCA_022511065.1 Prevotella sp. | reverse complement strand
CCCCCTCCCACGGCGTAAAAGGAATTAAAAAGATGTTACGAAAGGTTAAAAGTGTGACTACAATGTAAGCACACTTTTCTTGGAATCGGTGGCTTGCGATTGTACCTTTGCAGCGTCACTCAAAAACAGGAAGAATCATGAACGAACAGAAGAAACAACAGTTGCAACAGTCGCTCACCTCGGCAGCATCGCTCACGCCCGGCCTGCTGACGCTGCTCAGGTGGAATATGGGAGGGTGCTTACTTGCAGTTGAACTCCAAGACCTTGCGCTCCTCGAGGTAGCCCGTCAGGTGGTCGTCAATGTGAACAGGGCCGACACCGGCAGGCGTTCCCGTATAGAGGATGTCGCCCGTCTTGAGCGTGAAGAAGCGGGAAATGTAGGCAATGATTTCGTCGATGCGGTAGAGCATGTCGCTGGTGCAGCCTTCCTGCACCGTCTGCCCGTTGATGTCGAGGTGGAAATGGAGTGCCTGAAGGTCGAGGAACTTCTCCTTATCTACCCACTCGCCGATGGCAGCCGAGCCGTCAAAACCCTTGCAGATGGTCCACGGCTGTCCCTTCTCGCTTGCCCGCTTCTGCACGTCGCGCGCCGTGAAGTCAATGCCTACGGTCACCGCATCGTAATAGCGATGGGCAAAGCGCTCGGGGATGTTCTTCCCAAGTCGGCAGATGCGGACTACCACCTCCGTCTCGTAATCAATGCGTCCGAGGTGTTCGGGGATGAAGAAAGGCTTGCCGTCCTTCAGTAATGCCGAATCCGCCTTGGTGAATATCACCGGCTCGTCGGGTTTTAATAACGTATCATGCAGTTCTTTATTGTGTGCTGCATAGTTCATGCCAATCGCAAATATCTTCATGTCAATTGCTTTTTATTTTGCAAAGATAAGGATTTTCTGCCTAACAGTAAAAAGCAAAGAGAGTGAATCTATTCGACCCACTCTCTTTTTCTGTATATTCTCTGAATGAGATTACTCGGCAACGAGCGTGAAGCGCTTGAAATCAACAATCTTCAGCTCCTTGTTCTGCTTGCCAAGCCATTCAGTAACGGTCTGCTTGTCGCCATCACCGAACTGGAACTCCTGATCCACGAGGCAGTTCTCCTTCAAGAACTTGGCCACGCGACCCTTTGCGATGTTCTCGATCATGTTGGGATTCAGCGTAGCAGCCTTCTCGGCAGCAGCCTTCTCCTTCAACTCGCGAGCCTCCTTAGCCTGCTCCTCAGTGAGCCAGCCCTTCTTGATGTTGCTCTCGATGTGATCCTCTGAATCAACGAGGTTCGGGTTGATGCCGGCCTTCTTCAGGACAACCTCCACATACTTCTCAACCTGCTCCAGCTTGGTCTTCTCAACAGCGGTCTTATACTCCTCGTCGAGCACGGCCTGGGGAACAGAGTCAGCATTCAGCGCAACGGGCTTCATAGCAGCCACCTGCATAGCGAGCTTGTGACCCACCTCAGGAGCGTTGATGTTGGTCTGCACCATCGTGGCGAGCGTGTGCTTGCCCATGTGGTCGTAGATCTCAATGTTCTCGCCCTCGAGCACGAGGTAGCCGTCAAGCTCCATCTTCTCACCCGTGATACCAGAACGCTGGGTAACAGCATCCTGCACCTTCTGTCCGTCAGACAGGGTAAGCTCCTTCACTGCCTCGAGATCCTTGGCCTTGGCAGCGATGGCTGCGGTCAGGATGGCATCGGTCAGGGCGATGAAGTCAGCGCCGTTAGCAACGAAGTCGGTCTCACACTTCAGGGCGATGGTGGCAGCAAAGCCATCAACAGCCTTTACGAGCACACAACCATTGGAAGTCTCGCGGTCGCTACGCTTGGCAGCAATGGCGAGACCACGCTCACGAAGAATCTCCTTGGCCTTGTCGAAGTCGCCTTCAGCCTCGGTCAGTGCCTTCTTCACGTCAGCCAGACCTGCGCCAGTCATCGCGCGGAGTTTCTTGATATCGTCAATTGAAATAGCCATTGTCTTTAATCTTTGAATTTTGTTAATACTACGTTTAATTACTCAGCAGCGGGAGCCTCCTCTGCGGGTGCGGCTGCAGGTGCGGGAGCAGCGTCCTTGCGGGCTCTGCGGGCAGCGCGCTTGGGCTTTGCCTCTTCTGCCTCTGCCTCAGCCTGAGCGTCAGCAGCCTTCTCGTCGGCCTTCTCTGCCTTGCGCTCCTCGATACCCTCAGCAATGGCGGTGCAGCAAGCGTTGAGAATAGTCTCAACGGAATCCTTTGCATCGTCGTTTGCGGGAATTACGAAGTCGATGTTGTTGGGGTCAGAGTTGGTATCAACGATACCGAACACGGGGATGCCCAGACGGTTAGCCTCCTTCACGGCAATCTGCTCCTTCAGCACATCCACAACGAAGAGTGCGCTCGGCAGACGGGTGAGGTCGGCGATGGAACCGAGGTTCTTCTCCAGCTTCGCACGCTGACGGGTAATCTGCAGCAGCTCGCGCTTGGAGAGGTTAGAATAGGTACCATCCTGCATCAACCGGTCGATGTTCGCCATTTTCTTTACGGCCTTGCGGATTGTCGGGAAGTTGGTCAGCATACCGCCCGGCCAACGCTCAATCACGTAGGGCATGTTTACGGCAGCAGCCTTCTCGGCAATCACTTCCTTTGTCTGTTTTTTAGTAGCGACGAACAGCACTTTCTTGCCACTCTTGGCAATCTGCTTCAGTGCGTCGGCAGCCTCGTCAATCTTAGCCACCGTCTTGTGCAGGTCGATGATGTGAATACCGTTACGCTCGGTATAGATGTATGGAGCCATTGCGGGGTTCCACTTACGCTTCAAGTGACCGAAGTGACAGCCGGCCTGAAGCAACTGGTCAAAATTTGTTCTTGCCATTTTCTTTTTGCTTTTAATTGTTTACTTTCTTTTTAAATTCTGTTTTGTTAGAACCAACCGATGGGTAATTGAATGTCGGGAATCCCGCCAAGCGGCATCGCTCCCCCATCAAGTCGCACCGGTTTAGATACTAAACTCTCCGTCCAGTCTTTAACGCTTACTGAACTGGAAGCGACGACGAGCCTTCGGCTGACCCGGCTTCTTACGCTCAACAGCACGGCTGTCGCGCGTCAGGAATCCAGCGTCCTTCAGCTTCTTCTTGTCCTCTTCGTTGATCTTCACCAAAGCGCGGGCGATTGCAAGACGCAGTGCCTGGCTCTGACCGGTGAAGCCACCGCCGTCAAGATTGGCCTTGATGTCATACTTCTCAACAACCTCGAGCAGGTTCAGCGGCTGCTTAACCACATACTGCAGGATTGCTGACGGGAAATAAACCTCGATATCCTTCTTGTTGATCGTGATCTTGCCTGTACCCTCGCTGACATACACACGGGCTACGGAACTCTTACGACGACCTATTGCGTTAATTACTTCCATCTTTCCTTACGTTTATTTATACTGGTTAATATCAATAGTCTTTGGCTGCTGAGCGGCGTGCGGATGCTCCGTGCCCTCATAGATGTAGAGGTTGTTCAGCAGACTGCGGCCAAGAGGACCCTTCGGCAGCATACCCTTCACGGCATGACGGAGAATCTTCTCTACGCCACCCTTCTTCTTGCGAAGCTCGGCAGGCGTATTGAAGCGCTGACCGCCGGGATAGCCCGTGTAGCGGGTGTAAACCTTGTCGGTCTCTTTCTTACCAGTGAATACCACCTTACCAGCATTGATAAGGATTACGTTGTCACCGCAATCAACGTGCGGCGTGAAAGTTGGCTTGTACTTTCCGCGAATCAGCTTTGCTACCTTGGAAGCGAGACGACCAACGACCTGGTCTGTGGCGTCAATCACCACCCACTCCTTCTTCGCTGTTTCCTTGTTCACGGAAATAGTCTTGTAACTTAAAGTGTTCATTTCAATTTTTAATTTTACTACTAAAAAACAGTTTTATTCCTTATATACGCACAAACTCCCACCCGAGGTCTAACTCCCGGCTGTTAGTCTAACGTGCGCTTGAAACATTGATTCACGAACCACCGTGCCCGGCCAAAGACACCGCTATTCACACAACATTTCACGGGGATTCTAAGCCTCTCCCCAAATCGGACTGCAAAGGTAAGGCTATTTTTATAAATATTAGGTGTGGGAATGAAGGGAGAATTAAAGATTTATGTTTATTTAACTTTTATTTCCTCCCAACTCTTCAAAATGCCACATCCGCCGTCTCCTGCTTACTGACCTTTGTAAGTGCAAATCGAGCGGCTTCGGTTGTGCAATATGTCATCAGCGATGATGCGGGTGCAAGCGTGCAGGTCCACGATGCGGAAAGGGATATCATTCAAGTAAATCAACTTGGCTGCACCCTCCTGCTCCATCAGTTCGCCAAGAAAGGTCAAATCAGTATTCTGATATAAATCATAATCACGCACCAACATTGAATAGCTTCGGGTGGTCTCCACTCCCTCGCTATCAACATATTGCCCCGTGAAAGTTTTGGGAAAACGATAACCATTCACTCCACAAATTTCTTCCACATGATGAACATAGGTGAAACAGTCCGTATAGTGAATACCGATGATAACATTCAGGGCGTGCTTACGCTCCATATAACCGAAAGGAGAATCCGCGCCAAACGAACTTATGTTTTCCATTCCACACAACAACTCTTGATCCTTCCCTGCGACAGCGAATGAATACAACGGATGCTGAGTGCGGCGGAAAGCAGGGTGTTTCAAGGCAATAGTACCTAACGTACCAGTTTTACAAGGAGTCTTGTGATAATCAAAAGTCACATTATGGCAAAAGTCCCAGTTAAAGGTAGGAATCAGCAGCGTACCCTCTCCCCCAAGCACATCCAGTATGGCATCTAAAAAAGTTTCACGGTCAAACCGCTCACCATGACGCATACAAGTGAACGTCAATTGCATGATATCGGATGTCAGCAGAACGACATCGCCCTTCTTCACGCCCCAGTGCTTGGGTAAATCAAGATAACTAATGTACTCCATACTTCCCCAACAAAGCGACTATACTATCTACCGAACTAAAGTTCTCTGGCACCACATCCGTCCCGTCAATGCGGAAATTGAACGTGATCTCCATATTGGTAACCAGCGTCACTATGTCATACGAGTCAAGCAGACCTGCCTCAATGAAATCAACCTCTTCATTGAAGTCTGATTCTGGTCTGATTGTGGATAATATTTCCAATATCTTTTCTCTCATCTTTGTTTCGTCCATTTAGCCATTGACTTGTTTCTTATAATAGAGTCTGTCAATCTTCCCGTTTGCATTACGCTGCAACAATTCCAGATGATGGTAAACCGTAGGTATCATATACTTAGGCAGCACCTTACCGATGCTCAGGCGGAATTCTGACGCTGGCACTTCCTGTTCTGCCTCATAGAAAAGCGTTATCTGCTTCTCCGTCTGATTATAGACAACGCAGCCATTCTTCACCAACTTCAGCGTATTGATAATCACATGCTCTATCTCGCCCAAGTCAGTACGATAGCCCAGATGCTTCACGATATTGTCTTTCCTGCCCTTGAACATTATCAGGCCTTCGTCATTGTAGCAGACGATATCCCCTGTTCGGTAGATTAACTCTGGATAGGCTTTGTTCAACGGATTCTGCACGAATGCCGCCGCCGTTTTCTCCGGGTTATTGTAATAGCCCATCGCAAGCGACGTGCCCCTCACGCAAAGCTCACCCTCCACATTCGGCTCGCTTACCGCACGATCTTCATCGTCAAGGATAATAATATCCGTATTACGGCAGGGGTAGCCAATGGGCAAAGGTTCTTCATCGGGTATCTCGCGGTCTATAATATAATAGGTGCAGTCGAGTGTGATTTCAATCGGCCCGTAAAGATTGGCGAACGTCACCTGCGGCAAATGATGATGCCAATAGTTGTATTGCTTGGTCGGGAATACCTCACCAGCGAACCACACCGTCTTCAAATGCTCAAGGTTGAAGGCTGACAACAAATCCATATTGGCAATGTTCACCATAATCGTAGGCACCCAGAACAGGAAATTCACCTGATACTTCTCCAATACCTCCAGAATCTTGGCTGGGAATGCAGCCAGATGGGCTGGCAGAACCACCAAAGTGCTGGCTTTTGCCATCAGCATACAAAGCTCGAAACTGTAGATATCAAAGACAATGGGGGAAAGTGAGCCCATCACCAGGTCATCCCCGAAATGGAATGTATCAACAGCCCAGTCTATGAAATCAAAGAAACTCTTGTGATTCAACACCACTCCCTTCGGCGTTCCTGTAGAACCGGAAGTGTTGATGATGCACGACGGGTCAGTATCAATGATTGTGGACAACCCTCCAATGACCGCCTGCTCATCAACAGGTTCATCCCAATCCTCCTCATCCAGCAGAATAATACTTGTCGATTCGGGAATAACCGCTGTTATCGCTTTAATCAAACTGCTCGTAGAAACGATTAGTGCAGGCTCCACCAACAAAAGGATATTCTTGATGCGCTCTGCGGGAGTCTTGATGTCAAGGTTCATATAGAAATTACCCGAGTAGATAATTCCCAAATCGGCATATACACTCTCTATCGACTTGTCAAGAAATACTGCTACCGGTTTGTTCTGACCTACACCCTTCTCGGAAATCTTTGCTGCCAAAGCCAAGGAACGCGCACGCAAATCGGCAAAGCAGATTGTCCTGTCTTTGTCGATGACTGCCGTCTTTGCAGGATATTTCCTGACCGACTCCTCAAAGAGTTCTATCAAACTCACTTTCATACCAACAGCTGATTGTGGCAAAAAGCACCAGGGAATTCCCTGGCGCTTTCTAATATTCTATTCCAAAAAATTAAAAGTCCATATTGTCAAGCGAATCGCTGAAGTCCTTCGGCTCGCGAGTCTCTGCCGGAGCGGGGGCTTCCTGCTGCTCGTGGCTCTCAGGACGGGGGCGACGCTCACCACGCTCAGGGCGATCTCCGCGCTCAGGACGCTCACGGCGTTCGCCACGCTCAGGACGGCGGTCACGACGATCACCACGCTCAGGGCGCTCGCGGCGTGCGGGACGCTCCACATAGTCGGCAGGCTTCTCAACCAGCACACGGTGAGAGAGCTTGTACTTGCCCGTCTTCGGGTCGATCTCCAACAGCTTCACCTGAATCTTGTCACCTTCCTTGATACCGGCCTCTTCTACCGTCTCCAAGCGCTTCCAGTCAATCTCCGAGATATGGAGCAAACCGTCCTTACCCGGCATAATCTCAACGAAGCAACCGTAAGGCATGATGGAGCGAACAACACCCTCATACACCTCGCCAACCTCGGGGATAGCAACGATGGCGCGTATCTTGGCAATGGCAGCATCGATGCTCTCCTTGTTGGGAGCAGATACCTGCACCTTGCCCACACCGTCAATCTCGTCAATGGTGATGGTGGTGTTCGTATCTTCCTGCATCTGCTGGATAATCTTTCCACCCGGGCCAATTACTGCACCGATGAACTCCTTCGGAATCTCCAACTGCTCAATGCGCGGTACCTGCGGCTTCAACTCTGCACGCGGCTCGGCAATCGTCTCAGTCAGTTTGGAGAGGATATGCTCACGACCAGCCTTTGCCTGCATCAGGGCCTTCTCGAGAATCTCGAACGACAGACCGTCGCACTTGATATCCATCTGCGTGGCGGTCAAACCGTCCTTCGTACCCGTGGTCTTGAAGTCCATATCACCCAGGTGATCCTCGTCACCGAGAATATCGGAAAGCACAGCATACTTGTCCTCGCCGGGGTTCTTAATCAGACCCATTGCGATACCGCTGACGGGCTTCTTCATCGGAACACCTGCATCCATCAGGGCGAGTGTACCGGCACATACGGTAGCCATTGAGGAAGAGCCGTTAGACTCGAGAATCTGGGAAACCAGACGGATGGTATAGGGGAAGTCCTCGGGAAGCTGACCCTTCAGACCGCGCCAAGCCAAGTGACCGTGACCAATCTCGCGGCGGCCTACGCCACGCTGTGCCTTTGCCTCACCCGTACAGAACGGCGGGAAGTTGTAGTGCAACAAGAAGCGCATATAACCACGATCGAGCACGTCATCTACCAGTTTCTCGTCGAGCTTCGTACCGAGCGTACAAGTAGAGAGCGACTGCGTCTCACCACGCGTGAAGATAGAACTTCCGTGAGGCATGGGCAGCGGAGACACCTCGCACCAGATGGGGCGAATCTCGTCGGTCTTACGACCGTCAAGGCGGATACCCTCGTCAAGGATGCAGCGGCGCATCGCATCGCGCTCCACATCGTGATAGTATCTGTCCATCAGACCATATTTCTCCTCCAGCTCATCCTCGGTGAGGTCAGCATGGTCAGCAGCATATTTCTCCTTGAAGTCCGTGAGAATCTTCTCAAATGCCTCGGCGCGGGCATGCTTCTCAAGCGCCTGCTTGGTCACATCGTATGCCTTGGCATAGAGTTCGTTCTTCATCTGCTCACGCAACTCTTCGTCATTCACCTCGTGGTCATACTCACGCTTCACATCCTTTCCAAGCTCCTTACTCAGTTCGGTCTGCAGTTCGCACATGGGCTTGATAGCCTCCATGGCAGCCTTCAGCGCACCAATCATATCCTGCTCGGACACCTCTTTCATCTCGCCTTCCACCATCATGATGTTCTCGGCAGAAGCACCTACCATGATATCCATATCGGCATCCTTCATCTGCTCGAAGGTGGGGTTGATGACATACTCGCCATTCACGCGAGCCACGCGCACCTCACTGATGGGGCACTCGAAGGGAATGTCCGAGCAAGCCAGTGCTGCAGAGGCGGCAAAACCTGCCAGTGCATCGGGCTGATCAACGCCGTCGGCGGAGAGCAGCATCACGTTCACAAACACTTCTGCATGATAATTTGACGGGAAAAGCGGGCGGAGCACACGGTCCACCAGTCGTGATGTCAGGATTTCATTGTCACCAGCCTTGCCTTCGCGCTTGGTAAATCCGCCGGGGAAGCGCCCGGCTGCTGCATACTGTTCACGATAATCTACCTGCAAAGGCATGAAATCTGTTCCGGGAACTG
>JAFLSG010000083.1 GCA_022511065.1 Prevotella sp. | reverse complement strand
TTAATTGGCAACAATGAGTATGCTCTCGCTGCCTAATCGAAGTACAGTAGATTACTTGGCTTAATTCCCCTACAAGGTGGGGGAACGAGACGTCACTCAAGCGGGATGTTGTTCCGAATCCCCTTGGCATAGTGGCGCAGGCAAATCGGAAATAGCCCTTGCAGGCTCCGATGCACGGGTGAAGTTTTAGGAGCTAAGGCATCAGTTGGTGGTTCAGGTCTTGCTGCTGCTCGAAAACCAAAGTCTGAAATAAGCGTGTAGAAAGCGTATGGTTTCCCTGTTTGGACGAGGGTTCGACTCCCTCCAGCTCCACAAATACTAAACGGCATTGTACTGACCTTTTGCTTAATTTGCGCTCTTGCAAAAGAAAAACAAGCCCTTTATAAAAAAGAAAAAGACCCGTTTCCCAACGAGTCCCTCCTTACTTACTTAAAAAACTAAATTAATCAACCATAAACCTTAACCATTAAAATCTTTAATGCTGGTGCAAAGGTATGGCAAGAATTCAGGAAGGATGTTCAATCTGCGTTTTTTGATGTTGAAAATGCGCTAAATCACATATATTCCACCTAAATTCACGCATTTTCAACATTCCGGGTGCTATTTTACCCAGTTTTTCGCCTACGTTAGTTGGATTTGTAGGAATATTCCCTATGATTTACGCAAACGTCATCTACAATGTGTCCGAATATCTCCTTCACCCTGATAGGAGATATTTCCTTCGTTTGTAGATGACGTTTGAATGGATTGAAGATACTATCGGAACGACCGAGAGTAAATAAGAATCTTTTCGCGCTCCGCCCGTTCTCGGGTGGAAGGAAAGAGTTCTGCCTCGGGTATCAGTTCCACCTCGCAACCGAGGAGTTGCTGCAAGTCTTGCTGCATCCCGTCGAGGATTCTGGCGAAATGGCTTGCCGTTTCTATGATAGGGGAAGTCTGCACGGAGGAATTGGGGAGGATGATGACATCCACATCGCTGTGGAGTGTCTGCTCGCCACGAGCGTAAGAACCAAAGAGCCAAGCCTGTTGGACAACAGGCTGGCTCTTGAAATAGTTTGAGAGGATTCGGATTACCTCTTCCGTAGATTTGCGTTGCACTTATTTCTTTTGAGGAACACGCATCTTGTCGCCCGTCTGCTTGAGCAGTTCACGGGCATAGCCCTCGGGATAGCCCGGACGACTGAGACGAGCACCACCGCCATAGATGTTGCGCTTGAACGTGCCATTCTCGTCGGTGGGCTTGATGCTCAGGTCGTTGTACTTCACGATGAGGAAGAAAGCGAGCTGACGCCAACGAGCTATCATCTCGTCACCCTTCTGCACGCTGTAAGCCGTGAGGTATTCCACACGCTCTGCCTCTGGCATGGCAAGTGCCTTTGCCTCAATCTCGGGTTGGAGACGATCGTAAGAGGCATCGAGCGAGTCGCGCACCTCCTGCAACGAGGGGAACATCATCGAGTAACGAGGATAGACCATATTGGACACCCAGTTGCACACCCAGAAAGCATTGTCCATCGAGAAGGTCACGTCGTCAGCACCCTCGCCAGAGAAGCAAAGAGGGAGGCGAGTCATACAGTTATACATCGGGGTGTAAGCCACCATGTTGCCGTCGTCATTGCCAAACCAGAAGCAACCACCCACCTCGCGAGGCATCCATGAACGCATCTGCGAAATGAACGACCAAGCCGTCTGCACGGTGGAAATGGGGCGCTCGTTGAACATTTCCTGACCATCCACCTTGAACGTGAGGGGTGCAGGACGATAGGGCATCTGATAGATACCACCACCAATGTCAGAGTCAAGGGCGAAAGGAGTGCCCTCGTAGTGGTCGCGCATGGCATCACGCAAGTGTTGGAGCGTCACCTTCTTATTAGGGATAATCCAGAGGGGCATAGGCTTGGCATCTGCTTCCTTGCCCGCTGCATAGGGGATATACTCAGAGAAATCATCAGCAAAGCGATTGAAGAAGCTCCACACACGAGCCTCACAAGCACGACGACCCGAGAAGTCGGGAGCTGCATAAGCCGCATTGTAGGAGAAATCAGCATCCTTGCCATCAAACCAACCCATTGCTCGGGCATAGCTGACCACGTTGTCAGAATAAACCACGAGGTTGGGCACGTCCTTCTTGCCGTTCACGGGGAATTTCTTCTGCAAGTCCTTCACCTTGACGGGAGTATAGCGACCGTCGAGGAAGTAGGTGATACGGCTCTGGTTGGCATGGGCTGCCACTGCATCGTCAGGAATACGAATAGCCACCCACACGGTGCGCTCCTTGGACTTCTCACGATCAGGACCCGTGCCCATCATCTCAAGCATCCAAGCCTCGTCAGGGTCAGCAATAGAGAAAGTCTCACCGCTGGAGTAGTAACCATATTCCTCCACAAGTGAGGTCATCACCTGGATTGCCTCACGAGCGTTGCGAGCCCGTTGCAGTGTGATGTAAATCAATGAGCCGTAATCGATTACACCCGTAGAGTCCGCCATCTCACGACGACCTCCGAAGGTGGTCTCACCGATGGTCAGCTGCCACTCGTTGGTGTTGCCCACCACGTTCCAAGTCTCGGGAGCCTCAGCAATCTCACCCAGATACTTGTTGGTGTCCCACTCATAGACCTTACGCATCTCGCCCGGCTGATGCTTTGCAGCAGGGTAATGGTAGAGGGGCATGAAAGCGCCGTAGGAGTCAGCGTTGTAAGTAACGAACACAGAGCCATCGGCACTTGCTTTCTTGCCGACGATGAAATTGGTGCAAGCCATCGCATAAGACCCTGCGACGAGCATTGCGGAGATAATCAGTTTTCTTTTCATACCTTAATAAATTATATCAGTTTCGTAAGTTTTAGTATTGTCGCGATAGTCGGTGGCACTGAACACGAGCCGATGCGCCTTGCCCGTCTTCTTAATGGGTGTCTCGTCGAGCTGACAAACCACAAGGGGACTCTTGTCCATCGAATCAAAGACCACAAACCGCCCGTCGATGGTCGCCGTATAGGATGCCACCCCACTCTGCTTGTCGCTTAGACGAAGGGCAATACGCTCCCCAAGACTGACTGGCTCAATGGTTGGAGGGGTATCATCATAGGCAAGCTCAAAAGTAGCACCAAGGTCGCGTATCTGTCCCGTCACCCATCCCCGTTCATAGATGCCGCCCGCATACTTGCCGTTGGCAGACACATAGAATTTGGAGGGGTCAATCTCCTCGCGCACCACATCATCCGCCCCCAGATTCTCCGCCCGAGCATAGATACTGATTTCGCCGTCAGTAAGCAGAGGGCATGAGGAAGGGGTGAAACGATAACGGTCGGAAAGTGCTTCGGAACATTCCTCCAACTCTGGTCGCACGATGACATCCGCCGCCAAGAGTCCGTAAGGAACAATGAGTTGCACGCCGGGACAAGCATAGGCATTGGTCTGATTCCATCGGAAAGTACGACTGATGAGGGAGGATTTCACTTGGGCATCAGAGGGTTGGGTCGTATCTGCCTGTCGCCCGGAGATTTTGGATTTCTCGCCCCGCACCGTAAAAGTGCAACGCGTCTCGTTGCCCTTATAATCCCGAAGGATGTATTCCAACTGATAGTCGCGCTCCTCGCTGAAATCCACGATGCCACGATGCTCCGGGGCTTGCAGGATGGAGAGTGAGTTGCCCGGTTCGATGAACGATTTCATATACCAAGTGCGACGATGATTCCAGTAGTCATAGTCGCCCCACGAATTGACAAAGCGATTGCTCTCCGAGGGAATCCGATTGACCACAGCACGAAAATACTCCTCGCCATCCACCAGGAACACCGTCTCACGAATGCCATAGTGATGGGGCGCATCTTGCATATAGTCATCCGCCCGCACACCGAAGCCCACCTTTCCCCATGCCGTGAAACGAGCACCACGCGAAGAAAATGTCTGCTTGCCTGCCTTTCCGTTGAACACTCCCTCGCCCGCCTGTGGGTAAGCCATCAGACCGTGAATGACGGGGGGGACGGTATCATTGATGAAATCGCCGATGAACTCCAAGGGGTCGAGCATGTCGCCCGTCTCGGTATCGTGAATCTCCAAATGCAGGTGAGGCCCCGTGCTATGCCCCGTATTGCCCGACAAGGCAATGAGTTGCCCCTGTGAGACAGGACACTCAAGAGGAGAGAACGTGGCATCCGCCTCGCTCGTCTGGTGGGCATACTGATAGCGCCGCAACGCTGCTTTGATGCGAGGGGTGAATGAACGAAGGTGGCAATAGACACTCGTATAGCCCTCCGGGTGGGTGACATAGACCGCATTGCCAAAGCCATACTTGCCGCAAGTGACACGACTGACGTACCCGTCGCCTATCGAATAAATGGGCTTCCCCTCCACCCCATCGGTCTTGATGTCAAGACCGCCATGGAAATGATGGGGACGAGGCTCACCGAAATTACCCGCCAAGGAAATCTCATAAGCCACCGGTGGGCGATAGATGCTCAGGAGTATGCTTAATAAAACCGTCAGCACGCCTTAAACGACATATCTAATCCTTTGACCGAGTGCGTGAGCGCACCCACGGAAATGAAATCGACACCCTGCTCGGCATAGTCACGAATGGTATCGAAAGTGATGCCGCCCGACGACTCCGTCTCATAACGCCCTGCGATGAGTGCAACGGCTTTCTTCGTGTCTGCCACGGAGAAGTTGTCGAGCATGATGCGATGCACCCCGCCGTGGTCGAGCACTTGCTGAAGTTCGTCGAACGAACGCACCTCTATCTCAATCTTCAAGTCCAATCCCTTTTCCTTCAGATAGGCATGGCAACGGTCTATGGCATTGGTGATGCCGCCTGCGAAATCCACATGATTGTCTTTCAGGAGAATCATATCGAAGAGGCCGATACGATGGTTGCACCCGCCACCTATCTTCACCGCCTGCTTTTCCAACATACGCAAACCGGGAGTGGTCTTGCGCGTGTCAAGCACCCGCGTGTGCGTACCCTTCAGGCGTTGCACATATCGGTCTGTCATCGTGGCGATGCCACTCATGCGCTGCATGATGTTAAGCATCAGGCGCTCCGTTTGCAATAGTGAGCGCACCTTGCCCGTGACTATCATCGCGATGTCGCCTTTCTTCACCCGTGTACCGTCGCCCATCAACACCTCCACCTGCATGGTGGGGTCGAAACGCCGAAACACCTCCTTGGCCACCTCGACACCCGCAAGGATACCATCCTCTTTGATGAGCAGATGGCTCTTGCCCATGGCATCCTCTGGGATGCAACAGAGGGTGGTATGGTCGCCGTCGCCGATATCCTCCGCAAAGGAGAGGTCTATCAGTCTATCTACCAATTCTTCTACGCTGAGCATGATTCCTCTTTAGAAGTAAATGCCGAAGCCAAGACGGAAGCCGAAGCCATTGTAGGCATCATCCTCCGTACTCATCTGGAAATACACCTCCGGCTCTATCGTGATGTTGCGCGTCAGGAAATAGGCGTAGCCCACGTTGAGTTCTGGCTTGAAATCATCGATGCCGCCCGCATGCACAAAACTTGCACCCAGACCACCGTAAAGTCCGTTCTGCTCGATGTAATAGCGCACACCCGCACCAATGCTGAATGTGCTTGAGCCGTAGGTCTGGTTCTGATAGCCCAGATTACCCAGCACGAGCCAGTCGTCAGCCACGAAATAACCACCCTTCGCATCAAGGTCGATGCTCCACTTGGCAGCCTTGTGATAGTTCAGGTCGAAACCCGAGACAGACAATCCGCCGTACCACTTCCCCTGCGTAAAGACACGCTCTGAGTCGTTCAGATACTGGGCATTGGCAGCTGACACGACCACCAGGCCGATGAGCAGCATAAGAATCCTTCTTTTCATCATAACATTACACTTTATTTAGTTATCATTGCTTGTTGTCATCATCTCCTTACGATACCAAAGGGTGAACCACGTCACCGCCACCGCAAAGCACAGTCCGCCAAGCGAATAGGCGATAGTCTCGGGCAAATGGAATGCTTGCTTCGAGATAAAGAGGAACGTGGTGCATACCGTGGTCATGAAAAGGGCCGGTATCAGCGTTATCCAGAAGCACTTGCGCTCACGCACGAGATAGACCGTCAGCGTCCAGAGGGTGAACACGGAGAGTGCCTGATTAGACCACCCGAAGTATTGCCAGATGGTATTGAAGCCGTCAGGATTCTCCATCTGCCAAAAAAGCATGGCGATGGAACTGACGAAGAGGGGCACGCAGATGTAGAGCCGCTTAGGGATTGGGCGCTGGTCGAACTTCAGCCACTCCGCCACAATCAGCCTCGCTGAACGGAAAGCCGTATCACCCGAGGTGATTGGGGCTGCCACCACACCAAGCATCGCAAGCACTGCACCCACTACGCCCAACCAGTCGTTGCACACGAGATTGACCACCGTGGCTGCCGATGTGTGGAAGCCTGCCGTTGCACCGGCTATCTCCGTATAGCCAGGTGATGGGCCATTATAGAAGAACCACGATGCGACGGTAGCCCATATCAGTGCCACCGCACCCTCGGTAATCATTGCTCCGTAGAACATGGGGCGCCCCATCCGCTCGCTCTTCACGCAACGCGCCATTAGAGGAGTCTGCGTGGCATGGAATCCACTGATAGCCCCACAAGCGATGGTGATGAACAGGCAGGGGAATATCTGGTCGGTCCACTTATCCGGCTCCGTGGCAGCCCCCATATTATATAAATGAGTCCACAACTCGGGGACGGTGGGCCATTTTATGAAAAGCACCACAAGCAATGCCCCCGCCATGAACAGGAGCGAGAAGGCAAACAAGGGATAGACCTTGCCGATGATCTTGTCGATGGGCAACATGGTGGCAATGATGTAATACACGAAGATGATGCCCACCCACATCATCTTCTCGCCACCGATGGAGGCAAGTATCTCTGCAGGGGAATACACGAACACCGTACCCACCATGACGAGTAACAGGACGGTGAACACAAGCATCACCGACTTCGTGGCCTTGCCGAGATAGTGCCCTATCAACTCTGGAAGCCCCACCCCGCCGTGGCGCATGGAGAGCATACCCGACAGATAGTCATGCGTCGCACCCGCGAAGATGCACCCGAAGACAATCCAGAGATATGCCACAGGTCCGAACTTCGCACCCATGATGGCACCGAAGATGGGACCCGTGCCCGCAATGTTGAGAAACTGAATCATGAATATCTTCCACCCGGGAAGCACGATGTAGTCAAGTCCGTCGGCCTTGGAGACGGCAGGAGTCACCCGGTCGTCTGGAGCGAAGACACGCTCCACGAAGCGTCCATAGACCAAATAACCCGCCACAAGAGCCACAAGACTGATGAGAAAAGAAATCATCCTTACAACCTGTTTTTGTCAGTTCGACTTGCTTTTGATTACCTTAATTTCTGATGCAAAAGTAGTGTTTTTATTTGAGAAATGGAAAAAAAACGCTAACTTTGCACAAAAAAACAAGAAAATAGCATCGTTTTGAAAACTATCATAAGGATTTTCATCCTCCTTCTCTTTGTAACCGCCGCCCGTGCCCAGACACCCAAGCACGAGGTAAGGGCAGTGTGGCTCACCACCATAGGAGGCATCGACTGGCCCCGCTCCTACTCCGCCTATCAGCAGAAACAAGAGCTGATTCAGACGCTCGACCTGTTACAACGCGCCAATATCAACACCGTGCTTGTGCAGGCACGAGTACGCGCCACCACCATTTTCCCCTCGCAATTGGAGCCGTGGGATGCCTGTCTCACAGGCAAGCCCGGTGTCTCGCCCAGCTATGACCCATTGCAGTTCTGCATTGAGGAATGCCACAAGCGGGGCATGGAGTGCCACGCATGGATTGTGACCATCCCCGTGGGCAAGTGGAACAGTCAGGGGTGCGCCGCCTTGCGCAGGAAATATCCCAACCTTATCCGCAAGATTGGCGATGAGGGGTATATGAACCCGGAGATGGGTGAGACGGGTGACTACTTGGCCCGCTTCTGCCGCGAGGTGACACAAAGGTATGACATTGATGGCATTCACCTCGACTATATCCGATACCCAGAGACTTGGAAGTTGCGCGTGTCGCGCCAGGAAGGAAGACAGAACATTACGGGCATCGTCCGGAAAATCCATCGCGCCGTCAAGGCAGAGAAGCCGTGGGTGAAGCTCTCATGCTCGCCCATTGGAAAGCATGACGACCTGAGCCGTCACAAGAGTTCGGGATGGAATGCCTACACCACCGTATGCCAAGATGCACAGGGGTGGCTGCGCGAGGGACTGATGGATGCGCTGTTCCCGATGATGTACTTCCAAGGCAACAATTTCTATCCCTTTGTGGTGGATTGGAAAGAGCATAGTTATGGGCGCATCGTTGTGCCCGGACTTGCTGCCTATATGCTCCACCCACGGGAAAAGGACTGGAGCCTCGACGTCATCCGTCGGGAGATGAACGTGGTGCGTGGGCAGGGACTCGGCTACGCCTTCTTCCGTTCCAAGTTCTTCACCGACGATACGAAGGGACTATACACCTTCACCCGTGACTTCAACCCGCATCCCGCCCTCATTCCCCCGATGACATGGGCAGGGAAAGCTGCTCCCCGCCCCGTCACGACCCTCAACGTGGAACGGGGCAGAAGCACCGACAAGCTGACATGGAGCGGAGCGCAAGACCGCTCGGGCAGTCCCTATCTATTATATAATGTATATGCCTCAGACCGCCTCCCCGTCGATGTGACCGACCCACAAAACCTGGTGGGCACCCGACTGAGGGAGCAGAGCCTCACCATCAGGCACAAGGGGCGCACGCTCCACTATGCCGTCACCGCCTCCGACCGCTATGGCAATGAGAGCGCACCGAAGGAAAACCGAGGCAAGACTGGCACGACACGAAAGCCCATCGACTTCAGGGAACTGATTGTGGGCAAGCAACCGAGAAAGAAGTAACAAACATCTATCAATCTATAATCACCAAAGACAAGGAAAGAAAGGAAAGCAACAGTATGGAAAGAACATGGAGATGGTTTGGCAAGAACGACAAGATAACGCTTGCCATG
>JAFLSG010000082.1 GCA_022511065.1 Prevotella sp. | reverse complement strand
CATTTTGTGCTCGACGGCGGCTCATTTTGTGCTCCGCAGTTCCTCATTTTGTGCTTCAGAGTTGCATCGTCGAGCCTAAAGTTTGATGCCGTCGAGCCTAAAATCTTACACGCGCGCGTACATTATTATATAGTGGTGGATAGAAATTGGGATTTTAGGGGAGAAAGGGGTGGATGCGGACAGATTTGCTTTTTAATGCAAACCAATCAGGGAGATTGTCAGAATAAACCGATGAAAATGTAAGAATAATTGGGTTGTTGGAATGCCCTGCGGAAAGTATCTTTATGGATAAATCGTTGGCAGAGTGGAAAATAATGTGTACTTTTGCGACAAAAATAAAAGAGTAAGACAGTATGATACAATCAATGACGGGCTACGGCAAGGCGGTCGTGGCCTATAAAGAGAAGAAGATTCACGTAGAGGTGAAGTCGCTGAACTCAAAGCAGCTGGACCTGAACACGCGCATCGCGCCGCTCTATCGCGAGAAGGAAATGGAGATGCGGCAGATGGTGGCAGAGGCACTTGTGAGGGGAAAAGTGGATTTCTGCGTGTGGATAGAGAAAGACATCAGTCTCGACCCGACACCCATCAACGGGGCGTTGGTGGAGAACTACTACCGGCAGATTCACGAAATCTCGGAAAAGACAGGCATCCCCTTGCCCGAAGACTGGTTCTACACGCTGCTGCGTATGCCCGACGTGCTGCTGAAGACGGACACGGAGGTGCTTGACGAGACAGAGTGGGAGGCGGTGAAGAGTGCCGTGAGCGAGGCACTTGCAAATCTGCTCGACTTCCGTCGGCAAGAGGGTGAAGCGCTGCAAAAGAAGTTCGGAGAGAAGATAGACAACATCGCGCAGCTGCTCGCAGACATCGAACCGCTGGAAAAGGAGCGCGTGGAGAAGATAAAGGCGCGAATCATCGAAGGGCTGCAGACGCTGCCCGGCATCGAGTACGACCGCAATCGCTTGGAACAGGAACTGATTTACTACATCGAGAAACTTGACATCAGCGAGGAGAAGCAGCGCCTTGCCAACCATCTGAAATACTTCCGTGACACGATGGACGAGCCTGCCGGACAAGGTAAGAAGTTAGGATTCATCGCACAAGAGATGGGGCGCGAAATCAATACGACCGGCTCTAAGAGTAACCTTGCCGAGATGCAGAACATCGTGGTGAGGATGAAGGACGAGTTGGAACAAATCAAGGAGCAGGTGCTCAATGCCCTGTAATGCCATGCAGAAAGGAAAGCTCATCATATTCTCCGCCCCGTCGGGCACGGGCAAATCGACCCTTATCTCGTGGCTGATGCGGGAGCATCCCGAACTGAACCTTGCCTTTTCCATCTCTTGCACCTCGAGAGCCCCGCGAGGCACGGAGCGTGACGGTGTGGAGTATTTCTTCCTCACACCCGAGGAGTTCCGAAGCCGCATCAGCAGGGGTGAGTTCCTTGAATACGAGGAGGTCTATGAAAACCGCTTCTATGGTACGCTGAAATCACAAGTGGAGCGGCAGTTGGAGGCAGGGCAGAACGTGGTGTTTGACGTGGATGTGAAGGGAGGCGTGAACATCAAGGAATACTATGGTGCTCGGGCACTGAGCGTGTTCATACAGCCCCCGTCGGTGGAAGAACTTCGCCGGCGCTTGGAGGGTAGAGGCACGGATGCGCCGGAGGTCATCGACCAACGCATCGCCCGGGCAGAGTTTGAACTGACTTTTGCCGACAAGTTCGACCGCATTGTGGTGAACGACCGTTTGGAGCAGGCACAGGCTGACACATTGGCCACTGTGCAGGCATTCTTGGATGCAGACTGAGGCCATAAGACGATGATACGGACGGGGATATTCGGCGGGTCGTTCAACCCGATACACAACGGGCACCTCTCCTTGGCGCGACAACTCAAGGAGCGTGCAAGACTGGATGAGGTGTGGCTCATGGTGTCCCCGCAGAACCCGCTAAAGCGGGAGAGTGACCTGCTTGACGACAGGCTACGCTTGGAGATGGCAAGGGAAGCCTTAAAGGACGAGCCGGGCATCACGGCGAGCGACTACGAACTGCATCTGCCGAAGCCTTCCTACACATGGAACACGCTGCAAGCCCTGAGCCGCGACTATCCCGATAGGGAGTTCGTGCTGCTGATAGGAGGCGACAACCGTGCGCTGTTCGACAAGTGGTATCATGCCGATGACATCCTTCGCCACTATGAGGTGGTAGCCTATCCGAGAAGGGGCGAGGTTACAGGAGAAACAACAACAGACGGCATACGGCTGATAGATGCAGAACTGATAGACCTGTCGAGCACGGAAATCAGGCAGCGTGTGCAAGAGGGTAGGAGCATCCGCGGCTTTGTGCCGGAGCGAGTAGCGCAATTGATAGAAACCAATGGATATTATGTTTAGACGATTCAACATATTCAAGTGGGTGGGGTATCTGTTTACCCCGATACAGAAGAATGGCGCGTTTTTTGTCTTTATGTTTGCGCTCGGCTATCTGTGTACCCAAATAGAGGTGCCACTCGGCATGCAGAATGCCCAGCCTTATAAGCAGGCGTTGCCGGAACTTTTCATCGACATTTATGCCGTCTGCTTGCTGTTGGCATTGCTTCCCCGGTTACTGCGCCGCTTCGTCAGATCCTTTCTCTACGTGCTGCTCTATGGCGCTGCCCTCGTGGATGTGTATTGCTACGTGCGCTTTGAATCGACACTCACGCCCACGATGCTGACGCTTGTCGGCGAGACGGATGGCAGGGAGGTGGGCGAGTTTGTGGCTTCCTATTTCAGTTGGGATGTGCTGACCTCTCCCGTGGGCTGGATTCTGCTGCTGATAGCGGCACACATCCTGTGGACACTCCTCAGAAAAGCATTCCAGGCAATGACCCGTCACATGATTCTCCCAACGCTGAACACCATGTTGGCGAGTGTGCTGACCACTACCTGCAAGGCGCTGCTCGGTGCGGGTATCATCTGGGCATTGATAGCCGCCTATGGCGAGTGCCAACAGAACAAGGAGGCCGTCTGGAAACTCATGACCCAAAAGACCATCAGGGAAGTGGAGCATCAACTGACGGCGGAGCCTCGGGCAGAGCTTTACCTGCCCATCTACCGCCTCGTGTTTGCCATCTACGCCAACCAACTGGGCACCACGCAGGTGAGTACAACACCCATTATTACCGTGAAGAACGACATCAAGATAGATAGTTGTACCTATCGTGTGCCTGACATTGTGCTGATTATCGGCGAGAGCTATAACAAGCACCACTCTCAGCTTTACGGCTATAACATGCCGACCACGCCACGGCAGAAGGCGATGGCAGAGGCGGGCGAGTTGGTGGCATTCACCGATGTGGTCTCGCCGTGGAATCTCACGAATGATGTATTCAAAAATCTCCTTTCGCTTTACGCCGTAGGCGATTCCGGCGATTGGTGCGACTATCCGCTCTTTCCCGAGGTGTTCCGCAAGGCAGGCTATCATGTCACGTTCATCACCAACCAGTTCCTACCTGAGGCAGATGAGGCGGTCTCTGACTTCAGCGGTGGTTTCTTCCTGAATCATCCAGAACTCAGTAAGGCGCAGTTTGATACCCGCAATACCCGGCTCCATGAGTTCGACGAGGGCGTGTTGGAAGAATACGACAGTCTGCGGAATGAAAACAAAGAGCACAATCTGACCATCTTCCATCTGATGGGTTCACACCAGATGTATAAGGCCCGCTATCCACAGGCTACCCGCAAGCATCTGCGCGCCACGATGTACGATAGACCCGAACTCACCAACGAGCAACGGCTGATATTAGCAGACTATGACAACTCCGTGCTTTACAACGACAGCATTGTGGCTGCCGTTACGCAGAAGTTCATCGGCAAGGATGCGTTGGTGATATACGTGGCTGACCACGGCGATGACATCTTTAATACGCCTCCTGATGACTCCACAAAGATAGACTACCGCTTGGCGCGTGAGCAGTATGAGGTGCCGTTCTGGATTTGGGCATCCCCGAAATACCGGGAGCTTCATCCCTACGGGTGGAAGGCCATCAGCGATGCGCGCCATCGCCCGATGATGACCGACCGCTTGGCGCACTTGTTGCTCTATCTCGGCGGCATCTATTGCAAGGACTACCGCGCGGAGCATAATGTCATCAGTCCCGAGTATGATGCAAAGCGCCCGCGATTATTAAAAGGCTCAACCGACTATAACCAGCTGAAAAATTCCAAGCCGAGGCAATGAGGCGGGAGAAAGAAAATCAGCACAAGACGCTGCGTGGAGCCGCCCTTGTGCTGATTTGTTGATTGTTGTGTTATAATGCTTGGCTGTTGATTGGTTTTCTTCTCACGCCCATCAACGCCACCTTATAAGTCTTATTGTGCCTCAAGATAAAGCACGCGGCTTGACCAGTCACTCTTCTGTGACCACTCAGGCTCGTTGCGGTAAGGCATTTCCAAGCCAGTGTTCATCAGATACTCACCGCTGAATGTCTTGCCCTCCACGTTGAGTGGCTTCAGGTCGATGCGATTCAACTCATGCACCTTATATTTCTTTGCAGGGTCAAGTCCTGCCATTTTTACGCGCGGGAGGTGCTCATTCTGGAATGACTCGGTTTTCCACCAGAAGAATACGGACTTCGTCTTCTGCTCGTTTACATACATCAGTGAGGCAATTCCCTGACGGTCATACGGGGAAACGAGACGATAGAGGTCGCCGAATTGCACTACGGGGCGAATCTCCTTGTACTCCTTGATGGCCTGACGACAGAGTGCCTTCTCTGCTTCCGTCATATTCTTGGGCTGAATCTCCATACCGAGACGTCCGCTCATTGCCACATCAATGCGATATTTCATTGCCGTAGTGCGGAATACGGTGTGGTTAGGCGTGGCAGAGATATGGCTTGCCATCGCGATGGCAGGGAAGAAATAGCTTGTGCCCCACTGCATGTAGATGCGCTGAAGTGCGTCCGTGTTGTCAGATACCCAGAACTCATCGAAATAGGGAAGTACGCCCCAGTTAGCGCGACCACCGCCCGATGCACACGCTTGGATGGTCAGGTCGGGATATTTTGCGCGGATGCGCTGACAAGTCTTCTCCAATCCGCGGTGATATTCTATATAGAGGTGGCTCTGGTCGTTCATCGTGAGATATTGCGAGCCGTGGTTCAGGATGGGCATATTTGCATCCCACTTGATGTAATCGATTTCGGGATATTTGGTCATCAGGTCATCCACGACGCTGAACACGAAATCCTGTACCTTGGGATTCGCCATGTCGAGCACCACCTGCGTACCGCCACGACCCAACACAGCGTCGCGCTTGGGGGCTTTCACAATCCAGTCGGGATGCTTCTCATAGAGTTCGCTGACGGTGTTCGACATTTCCGGCTCAATCCAGATACCAAACTTGATGCCGTGCTTCTTCGCATCACGCAGCAGACCCTCGATGCCCTCGGGCAACTTGTTCTTATCCACTACCCAGTCGCCAAGACTTGAGTTGTCGGTCTTGCGGGGATATTTGTCGCCAAACCAACCATCGTCCATCACAAACAACTCACCGCCCATCGAGGCGATGTCGCCCATCATCTGGTCCATTCCCTCCTGGTTGATGTCGAAATAGACACCCTCCCACGAGTTCAGCAGAATCTTGCGCTCCTTGTCACCGTGGGCAAGCATATACTTGCGGCCCCACTTGTGGAAGTTACGGCTTACGCCGGAAAGGCCTTGCTTCGAGAAACTCAGTGCCACTTTCGGGGTCACGAATGTCTCGCCTTTCTTCAGGTGATACTCTGAGTTGTCGGGATTGATGCCCGCGAAGAAATAGTGATAGTCTGTGTCGTCAGTTTCTACTTTCAGTTGATAGTTGCCCGAATAGCAGAGTGCCGCACCGATTACATCGCCACAATTCTCTTGTCCCTTGCCGTCAAGCGAGAACATCACCTCAGCGTGGTCTGTATGCGAGTTGCGCGAACCGTCTTTGTTCTTGATGACCTTCTGACCCGGCAGCACAGGCTCTTCAACAAGTCTTGCCTCGTTAGCCCACGAACCGTAGAAATGGGAGAGCCACACGTTACCGCGACGAATGGGCAGGCAGATGGATGCGAACTGCGTCAGCGTCACTGGCTTCGCCTCGCCGTTGGTGATTTCCGTCCATGTCTCAATCATGTCCTCGTCCTGATAAGCCTTGTAGCAGAGATCCACCGTGATGGGATAGACGGGGTCTTTCATGTGGATGCGTGTCACGTCGCCCTGTCTTTCCACGCCCGTTGCGAGCAATACAGACGACAGGTTGCCGTCAGCGTGCGTGATGGCGAGAGCCGCCTCTGCGGGGCAGTTCATGCCGTAGGCGGGATAGGCATCCCCACGGCCGAACACACCGAGAGATGGAAGGCTTTGCAAGTCGTAGTCACTCAACTTTGCGCCGAAGTAAGCATACTGGGGTTGCTTCCCTTCATCCACGTTCAGCACCATCGTGACATTCTTGGTCTGGACGGTCACTTGCTCTGCCATAGCCGTGTGAGCCGTGGCCGTCAGCAATGCGAAAAATAGAAGTTTTTTCATAAAAATACTAATTGGGTTATTGGTAAAAATGTGATTGCAAAGATACGAATTTGTTTGGTTATCTCAAAAAAAAGCCGTTATTTTGCACGCAAAGTGTCAGATTAGAGTAAACGAGTACACATGAGTCTGTTGGATATCTGCCTGTTAGCCGTGGCGTTGGCGATGGATTGCTTTGCCCTTTCCATCGTTGGTGGTGTCATCGTGCGCCAGGGTGTCATCTATCGTCAGGCCTTTCTTTTTGGCTTCTTTCAGGCGCTGATGCCGTTAGTGGGATGGTTTGGCACGAGTTATTTCAGCGACTATATCGAGTCCATCGACCATTGGATAGCCTTCTGTCTGCTCGCCTTCATCGGCGGGAAGATGATTAAGGAGTCTTTCGACCCCGAGGAAGAGCAGCATTTCAATCCCCGTCTTCTCCGCACCCAGTTGCTCCTCTCTGTCGCTGCGAGCATCGATGCCCTTGCCATCGGTATCTCCTTTGCCTGCACAGGCTACCGCGAAGTCTCCCAACTGACCGTCCCCCTGCTGATTATCGGCATTGCCTCCTCTCTTTTCAGCGCTTTAGGTTTCCTTCTCGGCACCCGCTTTGGCGGCAGCGTCACCCGTCGGCTGAAGCCCGAACTTTTTGGTGGCATCATCCTTGTCTTGATTGGCGTAAAAGTGCTTATCTCTCATTTGATGGAGTGAAAAGGGGGATTTTTCGGAAATTATTCGTATTTTTGCACCGAAACCCTAACTATTGACAAGATGAAACCATTGTATTTTGCGGACAAGAGCCGCTATGAGAACGGGATGCAGTATGAGCGCTGCGGGCGTTCGGGTGTCCTTCTGCCGAAGGTGAGCCTCGGCTTCTGGCACAATTTCGGGAGTATTGACCCATACGAGCGGAGCCGCGAGATTACGCATTATGCCTTCGACCACGGCATCACCCACTTCGATTTGGCGAACAACTACGGACCCGTCTATGGCTCTGCCGAGGAGACGATGGGGCGGCTGATGGATGAGGATTTCCGGCCTTACCGCGATGAGTTGTTTATTTCCTCGAAGGCGGGCTATGATATGTGGCCTGGGCCTTACGGCAACTGGGGCAGCCGCAAATATCTGATGGCGAGCCTTGACCAGAGCCTGAAGCGCATGAAGATAGACTATGTGGATTTGTTCTACAGCCACCGCTACGACCCCGAGACACCCCTCGAGGAGACCTTGCAGGCGCTTGTGGACATCGTGCGGCAGGGCAAGGCGCTCTATGTCGGCATCTCCAACTGGCCCTTGGAGCCGCTGAAGTTTGGCTACGAATACTTGAAGGCGCACGATGTGCCTCTGCTGATTTATCAGGGACGGCTGAGCCTGCTCGACCGCAAGCCGCAAGAGACGGGCATCACCGACTTCTGCGCCGAGAAGGGCATCGGTTTCATCGCCTTCTCCCCCTTGGCGCAGGGTTTGCTGACCGACCGCTACCTCAACGGCATCCCCGCAGACAGCCGCATGGCGCGAGAGAAATTCCTGAAAAGTTCCGCGCTGACCCCCGAGCTGCTCTCCAAGTTAGAGCATTACAACAAGGTGGCGCAGGGTCGTCGCGAGTCGTTGGCTGAGATGTCACTCGCCTGGGTGCTCCATCAGAAGGCTGTCACCTCCGTGCTCATCGGTGCCAGTTCCACGGCGCAGTTGGAGAAGAATCTCAAGTGCGTCAATGCCGAGCCATTCAAGGAGATGCTGTAAAGATTTCGTGATAATTTTGCAATTATTCGCCGTATATTTGTGAGATTTCAGAAATAAATGCTATCTTTGCACCAAAGAAAATAAATCCCCCCCTTGTATGAAGAATACTTGGGTCAGTTGCTGAGAGGCAACTTAAACATTCCATTCGGGTGAGACAAACCGAAGTTTAAGCCCCTTCGGGGGCTTTCATTTTTTTAGAGACTTTAAAGAGACTATGAAGAATATGAAGAAGAAGGTAATCGTGTATGTAGATGGCTACAATTTCTACTACGGGCTGCGCAATGGGGGCATGGCGTGGAAACGCACGTATTGGCTTGACATCGTGAGGCTGTTTGAGCGGATGATGTTTGCTGACCAGGAATTGGTGGAGGTTAATTATTACTCTGCCCGCCCCGTAAACGACCCGCAGGCATACAACAATCAAGACGACTTGTTCTGTGCAAACAAGCGCAACCCGAAATTCAGGCTGCACCTCGGTCGCTACAAGAAAAAGAAATTCAAGTGTCTCAACTGTGGTTTCAAGAACAAGACATTCGAGGAGAAGGAGTCGGATGTGAGGGTGGCGACGGGCATGCTCACCGATGTCTTCACCAAGCGTTGCGATGTGAGCGTCATCGTATCGGCAGACAGCGACATGATACCGTCGGTGGAAATCATCAAGTCGTTTGCTCCCGAGCATCCCGTAATTGCTTTCGTGCCGCCAAATCAGAAGTCATTCGCTCTGGTGGACAAATGCGATGTGGTTTTGTGGATGGGGCAATATAAAGCTCGCTTTGTCCAGTCAATGCTACCAGATGAGGTCACGTTGGAGAATGGGTATGTGATTCGCAGACCTAAGAATTGGAAATAGCCTGCTTACGCGCGTAAGATTGCATATTATCGAAATAAAAATGCACTTTATGCTACTGATCAGGCATGATGGGTAGCTGTGAAGGAAGGTGAATTTGTTGCATTGTTGCAATGTTGTATGTGGCAATAAGGTGGTTCTAATGTGCAGGGCGGGAATCGGTTCAATACATAGAATATAACATATAACAATTAACATTTAACATTAAGCACCTTCCGATATGCAAGCGAAGGGAGGAAATAGTCACTATTGATTTATTATATTATTATATATATTATAATATATATAATAA
>JAFLSG010000081.1 GCA_022511065.1 Prevotella sp. | reverse complement strand
CTCAGTCGGTAGAGCACAACACTTTTAATGTTGGGGTCTTGGGTTCGAGCCCCAAACGGATCACACGGACAGTAAATGAGAAAGCTGACAATTGTAATCTTTTTGTGGCTGACAAGCCTCTCGGTAGCAGCGCAAAGCATGGGGGATTCATTGTGCGTATCTCGTTGTGATACGCTGTGTATTCCGCAAGACAGCATCTGCCCGCTGATGAAAGACACACTTGTGAATGCCGTTCTGGAAGCCATCCCGCAAGAAGCACTCTCCTCTGACTCAATTAGTTTGGAAGAAATCTGCCATGTCAGCGATACATTGGTGGAAAGCGTGCCTATCGTATCAGAGGGCGAAACCATCATATCGGAGACAGAAGCCATCGAATCGGCACAGGATAGCATAGGGAGCATACTTCCTACTTTAGAGATTGAAACGACCGACAGCACGGCAATTAACAATCCAAGCGAGAGCGAGATTGCAGTCAATCCGCTATTTGCAGCGGACAGCACAGCACAGGAGCGCATCCCCGATTCTACCGCCGTCGTCAAATCCACGGCGCAGCCAGTACGCTCTGGCAAAGGCAGACGGCGGAAACAGCAAGATGCCGCCTTGAAACAGCAGAACACCATCTTAGAGCAACAGGATTCTATCGCCCGCCTCAACCAGCAAGTTGATTCGCTGAAAGAGTCACTCGCTGCGACAGCACTCAATTCCCCCGCCCCCATTCAAAGAGAGCAGATGCCCTCCCCCACTTTCATTGATTTTGTGAATAAGTGGTGGTTACCCATTGTCGCAATCTTGCTCGCATTGGCAGCCGCTATCGGGGCTTTGGCATTCTATCGGCAAATGGCGCGGCGCAAAGAGGACGAAGTATATACAGAAGCAGAGGAAACTGGCATGGAAACAGAGAAAGCAGTTGAAAATGCCCTGCACGCTGCGGAAGAAAAGCATCAGGCAGCAATGCAACAGGCAGCAATAGCTTTAGCAGCTGCACAAAAGGATGCTGAAGCGCAGAAAGAGGCGGCAGTAAAAGCTGAGAACCAGAAAGCAGAAGCCCAGAAAGAAGCAGAGCGCTCTTTGAAGGAAAAGGAGAATGCCTTGCAAGAAAAAGAGAATGCTTTGAAACAAAAGACTGCCATAGAAAAAGAGTTAGAGGCTGCACAGAAAGAGAAAGCCACAGCACAAAGTGAATTGGGTGCAGCGCAAAAGGAACTCGAATCTGCCAAGACCCAATTAGCACAAGCCACTGCTGAGATTGCTCAACTGAAGCAACAATTGAAAGAAAAAGAGCAGCAACTGAAAGAAAAGGAGGAACAGGCACAGGCGGCTGCCACCAAGTCAGCAAGTGCGTCCGCACTGGGAGCAACAGGACGCGGGCAGCAACTCTATGAACAAGTAAAGGCTGCCGAGGCACATATTCATCAGTGGTCGAAGAGTGACGTAATGGAGTTTGAAAATTATTACAAATCCATCAATGCGCCATTCATGGAGCAGTTGGCTACGACCTATTCATCACTCCCCGCCAATCACCGCATCTATGCCATCTTAGTTGAGATGGGAATGACCGACAGGGACATCCAAAAACTGATGAATATCAGTCAGACCACCATCCGCTCCTACCGCCATCGGATGCGCAATAAAGAGGTGGGCGGTAGCAATAGCGCAGATTCCAAAGAGGCTTAGTGAGCATAAACGCACCAAGCCTAAAGTCATTCGGCAACAGCATTAGTGCAACGCCCTTATAAAACCACACTAATTTATTGTTTATCAATAGTATCAATCAAATACGAACTTTCCGAAAAACCATATACTGCAACGCTTTTTAAGGGCAGTTTGCGCCCTAAACACCCATCACTTATTCCCTGCATACGCGCCCTTTATTCCCGTATTATGCAAGAACCGCAAGCACCCTGTCGAAGGGGTGTCACCTTGGGGTAAAAGGAATACTTCCTACAACTCGTTCTAATACTTCCTACGAGGCAAAGGAATATCTCCTTTACCCCCATAGGAAGCATTCCTTTACCTCGTGGGAAGCATTCCTTTCAGTCATAGGAATGCTTCCTGCAAATGAAAGAAAGCACTGTTTCAATGCAGAAATATAAGGACAAAATATTTGCCCTTATATTCCCTACTCTACTTGCTCCAAGAACTCCACCTCCACGATGCGGAGTTCACTCTTGGCATCCGCTCCACCTTTCGCCTTAAACAGATCCAGTTCCCCGGCGGCAGGCTCCGCCACTTCCACGATTCCACCAAAGGCATCCTTGTCCTTACCCGCCCCTTTCAAGCGAATCGTAATCTCGTCGGACTTCACCTTTCGCGTCGGTTTCAGATGCACATAGCCAAGACTGCGGTCGGTCTCGCCACTCCAGATAAGTTGCTTACCGGCATAGATCTCCAACGGATAACTGCGCAATCGCCAACCCGTCAGTTTGATGCAAATATCATCAACGGCGGCTTTCTTTTCCAATTTGTAAGTTATCCAAGCGGTTGATAGGCGACCGTCATTCTTCCATTCCGAGAGTTCATTGTCATCGAAACTAAAGTGAGCGTGTTCACTATCATAGCCGGCTTTGGCTGAAACGATACGGATGCCCCGCCTTTGCTCCACATACGAGGGAGTCAGCGGTGTCTCCCCACGGTCAAGTCGGCTCGGCAAGGTAAACTGCGGCAGATACTCACTGACACCTCCATTTGTTTCCACGCCCTCAGAAGTCAGGGAAACATAGGCGGGCGTAATGCCATCAGCACAAGCGGAAAGATGAATGTCGCCGGCATTCGTCGTGGTACGGACGAGCACTCTTGTCACGCCACACTCCACGGGAAAAACCTGCGAAGAGGTGGTGATACCACCTATCCATTTCGCCTCACCCCACAATTCAAAATGTACTATGCGGTTATCAAGCGGGCATCTACGGCCCTCACTATCAATCACTTCCACTTCAAAGAGAACCATATCCGCTCCATCCGCCTTGATTCCCTCGGGATTGGCAATAGGCGTGATGCGGAGACGGGAAGGCGAGCCTGTTGTTTCCAACTTGTATCGAGAGCCATCGGATGTGCCGACCGCCTCAAGAATGCCCGGTTCATAGCGCACGCTGTCGAAGGTAAAGAGGTAACGATAGTCTTGTTTGCCCTTGCCGAGGCTCTTGCCGTTGAGGAAAAGCTCGACTTCATCGGCGGTGGAAACGACATAGACAGGCTTGACCGTGCCCGGCTCGTAGTTCCAATGCCCCACGATGTAAGTCTGCGGCTGCTCCGGCTCTACCCATCCGTTCCACATTACTTGGTGCGCAAAGAAGGCATCTTTGGGGATACGCATGGCATCAGTCGCGCCGCTTGTGCGGAAATGCGTCTCGCCACGATGGTGGGTATTCGTGTCGGAAAAGATAATTTTCACGCCGCCCGACGACACGCGCGTGCCTGTTCCCGGGCGCTCCAACCAATAATCATACCAACGGCGCACCATCTCAATGGCAAACTGATCCATGTTGTGGTTGTAGTCGGGTGCGGGATTCCCACGATACAAAGGCCCATCACCCTCCTTGTGGAACGGATAGCTGTATTCATCCCAATACTTGCGAAGCCCCTCGTCACGGCAATATTCCATCGCCCACATGGGATGCTTCTGCGACTTGTTGATGTAAAGCATCTCGCCGCCATATTCCGCCTCGTCGATGTCGAGCATCTCACGACTGCCCACCGCGCGCCCGCCGTGCGGGTCATACTGATCGCGGATGGCCTTCATCTCCAACATGTGCTCACGGGAAATGCTCTCGTTGCCACTCTCATAGAAAAGGATACTCGGATTATTGCGGTTGTAGATGATGGCATCGCGCATCAGTTCCTTGCGCTGCAACCAGCGCGCGCCCTCCACATCCTTCTCCGCATCACCGGCGGGCATCGCCTGAATCAGTCCGACACGGTCGCACGATTCCACATCTTGCTTCCAAGGCGTGACGTGCATCCAGCGCACAAGGTTGGCATTCGACTTGACCATCAGGTCGTTACTGTAGTCACTCAGCCACGCGGGCACGGAGATTCCCACGCCCGGCCACTCGTTGCTCGTACGCTGCGCATAGCCATGCATCATCAGTACGCGGTCGTTCAGCCATATCTTTCCCTCCCCGAAGCGGGTCTTTCGGAAGCCCGTGCGGATGGACACGACATCGGTCATTTCGCCGTCAAGCGTAGAAAGGCGGGCCTTCACCGTGTAAAGATAACCATAACCCCATGACCAGAAATGCAGCCCCTCGACGGGTATCTCCACCTTTACCACCTGCATCTCACCCGGTTGGAGGCTGCAAACGATGCGTTTGGAGGCTCCTTTCACCTCGTTTGAAGCCTCCAAAAGAATGGCATCAAACGCAAAGGTGCGGGCAACGGTATCTTCATTCTTCACCTCCGACTCCACATGCACCACCGCCTTGCGCGCAGGGATGTCAAAATCAGTGGCATAGACGTAGGTGCCCGTCGTGCCGAGATTGCTGTAAAGCGGCAGCGTCTGATAGAGTTTGTCCGTAACATGCAGATAGACATTCTTCGGGATTCCGCCATAATTGGCATTGAAGTTGCGGTCGTTCCACTGATAGCGGCTCTGGTATTTGCGCGACTCGTAAGTCCAACTGTTATCGCAACGCACAGCCACAAGGTTCTCTCCCTCTATAATATAAGGTGTCAGGTCGAAGCCGCACGCCATCACCCCGTTCTCGCTGTCGCCAAGATGATGACCGTTCAGATAGAAGTCAGCCCCCTGCCGCACGCCCTCGAACTCCACGAACACTTTCTTGTCCTTGATGTCGGAGAGCGTGAAGTGCTTGCGATACCACACGATGGTGTCCGTCAAATCCACGATGTCCCTGCGGAAAGCCTCGTCGCCATTGAAGGCGTAGGGCAGCGTGACCTGTTGCCAACGGCTGTCGTCAAAGCCCGTCTGTGCCGCCTCGGGGAAGTCGCCCACGCAGAGTTTCCACGCGCTGTTGAAGTTATACTTCTTGCGCTCCGCCGCCGAAGCATCCATTACGGGCGCAAGCATCAAGGCAATGAATAGAATAGTTTTCAGTAGTTTCATGTTGTTTTGGACTTTATTCGGCTACAAAGATAACACTTTTTTGCGGAATGACAAAACATTGGCGAACTGCATTTTTTGGTAGAATGCCTATGATTTTTGGCGAAAAGGGCTGGTTTTATGAATAAAATGAGTATATTTGCACCATAACAAACTAAAAACCCCAAGACAATGAAGAAGATTATCCTCATGCTGACTGCCCTGCTGATGACGGTGGCCGGCCACGCACAAAGCGAGAAAGCAAATGAAGTGATGGCAACGCTGCGCCTTGCCAACAACTACTTTATGGCGAAATACGCAGACCCCACGCTGCCGACCAACGTGAACCGCATCCGCCCTTCGTCGCTCTGGACACGCGCCGTCTATTACGAAGGACTGATGGCACTCAACGAGATTGACCCCGATGCACGTTACATCGACTATACCGACCGCTGGGCAAGTTTCCACAAGTGGACGCCACGCAACGGTGTGAAAACGAATGATGCCGACGACCAGTGCTGCGGGCAGACCTACGTGGATCGCTTTGTGCAGAGCGGCGGCGATGAGAAAATCAAGTTTGTCATCGAGAATCTGGAGAATCAGATGAAGTCGAGAAACCCGAAAGTGGATAACGCACTTTACGGATGGTGGACGTGGATTGATGCCATCCAGATGGCGATGCCGCTCTACGCACAGGTTTCCAAGGTGACGGGCGACCGCAAGTATATCGACCACGCCATGCGGATGTACGTATGGAGTCGTGATACGTTGGCCGGCGGACTGTTCAATGAGAAGGAAGGCTTGTGGTGGAGAGATGCCGACTATGTGGCTCCCTACCAGACGCCCGACGGCAAGAACTGCTATTGGAGCCGCGGCAACGGCTGGGTATATGCCGCCCTCGTGCGCGTGATGAACCAACTTTCGCCAAAGGACAAGTATTACAAGCAACTGAAGAAAGACTTCATTCTGATGAGTAAGGCTATCCTGGCATCTCAGCGCCCCGAGGATGGGCTGTGGAATCCGAGCATGGTATCCTATGCTGACTACGGCGGCAAGGAACTCACGGGTACGGCTCTTTTCCTCTACGGCATGGCATGGGGCATCCAAAAGGGCATCCTGAAAGAGAGTGAGTACAAGCCTGCCTGCGACCGCGCATGGGAGGGCATGGTGAAAGACTGCGTGCATACCGACGGTTTCCTCGGTTGGGTGCAGGGCACAGGCAAGGATCCCTCGGCAGGTCAGCCGCTCTCTTACACTAAAGTGCCCGACTTTGAGGACTACGGCACGGGGTGCTTCCTGCTCGGTGGAACGGAGTATTACAAACTTGTGAAATAAGAAACAGACACAAACGAAGAAATGATGAAAAGACTTAGCATCCTGTTCGTGGCCGCCCTCGCGGCGATGACGATGTCTGCCCAGCGAGTGGTGCAGACGCTGAACTTCGGGTGGGAGTTCCGACTGAACAACGAAGGCGAGTGGCGCAAGATTTCCGTGCCGCACGATTTCCAGATAGAGCAGCCGTGGGTGGCACCTGCGGCAGACGAGAAGGGCGACAACACCGACTTGGCCGCCAACATCAAGAGCCGCCTTTCAAGCCGTGGCTTCAAGGAGATGGCAAAGGGTTACTACCGCTATCACCTCACCCCGACGGCGGAAATGAAAGGGCAGCGCGTGTTGCTCGACTTCGAGGGCATCATGTATACGGCAGATGTCTATCTGAATGGCGAGCATATCGGCGGCACGGACTACGGCTATGTAGGCTTCGAGATAGACATTACCGACAAACTGAAATATGATGCGGACAACCTGATAGAGGTCGTTGCAGATACCCGAGAGCCCAACAACTCCCGTTGGTACACAGGTGGCGGACTATTCCGCAATGTCAGTCTTATAACTACCCCAAAGGAGTTGTATTTCAATCGTCATCCCCTCTACATCACCACGCGTGATAATAAATACGTGACGGTTTCCGCCGAGTTCACGAATCGCACACGGGAGAAGGCCACGCAGGTAAGACTGAAGGTGTCTGCCCCTGACGGACAAGTGGTATATGAGGGCAAGACCGACGTGGCAAGGCATCCCGGCACACGCACGCAAGAGGCACAATTGCCGGAGATTGAGATTCCCAATCCGCAACTCTGGGATTTGGACACACCTATATTATATAAGGTGGAAGCCCAATTGTTGCGTGAGGATGGAAGCGTAGCCGACGAGGCTTGCGATGAATTTGGAATCCGCACCGTAGAGTATGGCCCTGACTATGGACTGAAACTCAACGGCAAGAAGGTGGTGCTGAAAGGCTATGCCAACCACCATACGCTCGGTGCATTAGGCGCAGCCGCCTACCCGCGCGCCATTGAGAAGCGCGTTCAACTGATGAAGCAGTTTGGCATGAACCACATCCGCACCTCACACAATCCGTATAGCCGCGACTTCATCAAGATTTGCGACCGCAATGGCATTCTGCTTGTGGATGAGCTTTACGACAAATGGACGCGGCAGCACACGGGCGGTAAAGTGCCTTTCGAGTACCATTGGCAGTATGAAGTGCCTGAATGGGTGAAGCGTGACCGCAACTCTCCGTCTGTCATCCTCTGGAGTCTCGGCAACGAGTTGCAGCAAGACCCCAACCAACCATTCAACGATTTCGGTGTGACGATGTATAAGTTGCAGAAGACATTGCTGCAACGCTATGACTCCACACGCCTCGTCACCGTAGCAATGCACCCCCGCTATCGCAATTGGGGAACCGACTCCCTACCCTGCGACTTGGCGATGGAGACTGACATTCAGGCATATAACTACCGCTACATGTACTTCCCCGGCGACGGCAGACGCTTCCCGTGGATGACTTTCTATCAGAGTGAGGCGGCAGTATCTGCCATGGGCCCCAACTATTTCGAAATGAATCTCGACAAGGTGATTGGTCTGGCTTATTGGGGTGCCATCGACTATCTCGGGGAAAGCAACGGCTGGCCTGCCAAAGGATGGGCGCAGGGCGTGTTCGACATTTCCTTAGAGCCAAAACCGAAGGCATACTTCATGAAGAGTTTCTTTAAGCCGGAGGAGCCAGTAGTGCATATTGCCATCATCGACAGCAACACCCAATTGGAGTGGAATGGCGTGCAGATAGGTAATGACGGACTTTCAGACCACTGGGACAGGCAGCCCGGTACAGAACTTTCGCTCTTTACCTACACCAATGCCGACGAGGTTGAGCTGTTGGTTAATGGCAAGAGCATCGGCGTAAAGAAAAATCCTGCCGACCCGAAGCAGCGCAACCAGATTAAGTGGGAAGGCGTGAAGTATGAGCCGGGCAGCATGGAGGCAATTGCCCGCACAAATGGCAAGGTTGTGGCTCGTCACAAGATTGAGACGACGGGCAATGCCGTGAAACTTGTTGCCACGCCTGACAACATCGAATGGAAAGCCGACGGCACTGACCTGCAGCACATCCGCATCCACGCCGTGGATAAGAAAGGCCGCAGGGCATACAACGCACAGGATGAGCTTCGCTTTGGGGTGGAGGGTGATGCGCAGATTGTGGCAGTCACCAATGGCGACATCAATTCGGAAGAGTTGAACGTGCAAGCACACCGCCGCCTGTGGAATGGTTCTGCGATGGTGATTCTCCGTGCCGGCAAGACTCCGTCGAAGATTACCTTAAAGACATCGTCCGACAAGTACAAGACCGTCGTAACGACCTTGCAGACAAAATAAGAGACGAATACAAAACAATATGAGCGTCAAGGCTATCTCTCAAAATGCTGATAGTCCTTGACGCTTTTCCATGCGCCGCCCCAACGGAACCCGTGGGCGATGAACAACCGATAGCAGAGGTCTTGACGATCTATCTTATAGGGAAATGACTTGCTGCGGTCGCAATAAGCCGCAGCGGTGGATGGCTGCACATAGCGCGAACCATCGGCACGCCTTTTCTCACAAGGGTTGTAGAGCGGATTGATATCCACCGCCAAACCCTGCGCATGCTTGGACAACTTCGTGCTCCCCGCCACTTTCCGATAGCAGAAACAAGTGGAGTTATTGGCCTGCATGCTCGTTTCGTCGTCGGCATCATAGTCGTCTATCAGCACCATGCGGTGGATGGGATAGTGCGCTTCATAGAGTTGGCGGAAGATGTCTAACAAATCATCGGCAATAAGACGGTTGCACACCATCTCGCCCTGATATACTTTCCCGTCTATATCCCAGTGAAGCACTTTCAGATAACGGAGTTCGGAGCGCGGGACGGTACAGCCCTGCAGATAGGATTTGCCTTGCATCCTGCGAAAGACGGAATCCGAAACCGCCTCCGCCTTGAAGCATTGGCTTACGCCATCACCAAGGCTCTTGAGGACATCCGTACTGACGGATGCCCCCGCTTGCCATTGCGCCAACAAGCGGGATTCCGCTTTTTGCCCTTGCAGAGCATACTGCGCATGGGCAGGACATATTGCCGTCATAACCATGCCCATTAGTAAAATAAGCAGCCTTGTTATTCTCATAAGATGCCTTCTTGTTGTCATAAGACGCCTCATTATTCTCATAAGTAGCCTTAAAAAACGAAGCAGCTGCGATATGCCTCACAACTGCTTCTCATTGTTCGTTCGCTTGTCCGTAGCGGGAGCCGGGATTGAACCGGCGACCTCATGATTATGAATCATGCGCTCTA
>JAFLSG010000080.1 GCA_022511065.1 Prevotella sp. | reverse complement strand
GTTGTCTATCCTGTGTAGGTGGGGCAATGCGAAGGCCTGTGCTCTCAGGATGGGCAGAGAAACAGACACCTACGCCTTTTTTGTATCATAAGCTGAACCACAAGACAAAAGCAAATTAGCCGAATCCGGGGTGTTTATAGGCACATAAAAGTCTATAAGAGTATGAAAAGAACTTTTTTGAAAGCAAGTGTGATGCTATTGGTGGCATCTATGACTCTAACATCGTGCCAAGACTTCTGGGATGATCTCTTCGGAACAGAAGATGCACCCACAGAAAACACTACGCCCGAGGAGTCAGGCCCGAAACAGGAAAATGACCTTATTAAAACCGAAAATGGTGCAGAGGCAACGGTGAAAAGCTTTGCAGAGATTACCGATTTGCTCAACAAAGTGAGAGCCGATATTGAGAAAGCAGCAAAAAGTGGGGATAAGTATGTATTTAAGGTCAAAGCCGAAAATCTTAAGACCACCTCTGCCGACTGCACAGTCGAAGTGCCAAAAGTGACAAGCTCTGACATCAATTTAGAATTTGCAAATAAGATTACCACTGAGATACCACTCGTAGTCAAGGCTGCGGAAAGGAAACATGAAGAACCTATTCAGGCTGTGGACAAGCTGACAATCACCATGCCAGCATCGGAAGGTCTAAATCTTGAATTGGATATGCCAGAGACTGCCGTTACATTAAAAGTGGCATCGGGACTCGTAACTTTTGACGAACTGGTAACTATTACTGCTACCAATGCATTATATATTGAGAGTGGTGTCACCGTCAAAAACTTGCAGGTGAAGGGTGGCAATGTGGTCGTAAAAGACGGCGGTAAAGCTGAAACCTATGTCTATGCAGCTGCAAACAATGATGATACATTGTCTGTTGGCAACGACGGATCTATTCATGTTGGTTATGGATCTACCGTCAAAGATGAAAATGACGCCCCTTACCCTTGCAAGAACTTGAAAATCATCAAAGGGGCAGCCGACTATGCAAAGATTAAAATGCTACCTAACAATGGCATAGAACACTTGACAATTGCTGAAGGAGTTGTGGTCAAGACGCTTATGGATGAAAACAACATGAAAGTCGTTGAGGGTGAAGGTAAAGGAGCAGAACTGCAATTGGAATACGATGATCGGTGGATAACTGATGAAAATGGGAAAGAGTTTACTCGTATATACTCTTATCTGTGGTACACAGAAATGAAAAACATTGTATTATCTCAAGTCCAAACAAACATCCATGCAGACTCTCTTGTCTATACGGCATATACATCAGGGGGTGATCTGGAAAACTGCACTTTCAGATTTGATGACATTTCGTTAGGTATGTCTGACATATTACCCAATACACCTTCTATCAAAAGTTGTAAAAATTGCAAGTTTGAAGCAACAAATAAAAATAATATAATTCACCTATCTATACCAGGGCAATGCGATTACATACCATCATATAATTTTAATTTTACAAATTGTGACTTCACTCAAGGCTTTAAATTAGAAACAACAGTATTAGACAGATTCCCTATTTATGACGAGAATGGGCATTTTTCCGGGTATGCCGATGCGGAATTTGCAGACTATGATGTGACCATCACTTTCACAAATTGTAAATTAGGAAGCGAATCAATATCAAATCCCTCCGATTTCATCAGTAAGCCGGACATCCCTGCTGGTGTAAATTTGAAATACGTGATTGACAGTAAGACTTACGAATTTGTTGACGACTCCTTGGTTTTAGTGCAATAATTCTTATTAGGGATTATTGATAACTATTCGTAACAATGCCCCTGCTGCTAAAAAAACAGCAAGGGCATTCTATTTACGCTTCCTAAACATAGTGTTTAGAGGTCGTAAACACTATACTTACGACCCGTAAATACTATAGTAACGCTTTTTAACTTTTGTAAGTCTTCAAATAGGGGTATTATATTATTCAATATGCAAGAATAGATTCTTTTCTGTCGTAAAATTTGCTGACTTTTCGGTGATTTGTGGCGATTTTGTTCGGTGATTTGAGGAAGATTTGTTCGGTTATTTGTGGAAAATCAATGTGTTTTGCACAAGATGAGATTTCACTCGCAACCCAATGATAACCTCATTTTGTACTCCACAGTTGCACGACGGAGCACAAAATTGTATTTGTCAAATATAATAATTCTGCCCTCAAAAGGACTACTCCACAAGCAACTGTAACCCTACGCCACGGACGGTTTTCAGCGTGACTTTCGGCTCGTCGGCGAGAAGTTTCCGCAACTTATTCACGAACACATCGAGTGAGCGACTGGCGAAATAATCATCCTCTGTGTTCCAAAAGCGGCTGAGGATGGCCTCGCGGCGCACCACGTTGTTCTTGTTCTCTGCAAGGAGTTGCAGGATTTGCGCCTCGCGCTGGGTGATGGTCTGCACGGAGCCGGTATCGTCGTTGCGCAGGGTGGCGTGGTCGGCATCGAGGGTGTAGCGCCCGAGCTTGTAATGGTGAGTCTCCTTTTGCGCCCCCGCCCCGCCGCGCATCTTCATCAGCGCCTGTATGTGAGCATCAAGTTCCTCGGGCACAAAGGGCTTTTTCACGTAGTTGTTGATGCCCAAGCGATAGCCCGCCTTCACATCGTTGGGCGAGGTCAGCGCAGAGGTGAAGATGATGATCACGTCGCGGTCGGTCTCGCGGATGCGCTCCACCATCTCAAAACCATTCATCACGGGCATATCAATGTCGGAGATAATCACGTCGGGGTGCGTCTCCTGCCACGCCTTCACGCCCTCCTTGCCGTTGGCGGCGGTGATTACCTCATAGCCGCCAATGATGTCCTCTAACCCAGTCTTCTCAATATAGGAGAGCGACGCGTCGTCCTCCACCAACAATAACTTAATCATACGCTCTTGGGTATATAAAGTGTGAATTCCGAATAGTGATCCTTCTCGCTCTCCACGGTCACCTTGCCGCCGTGCGCCTTCATCACCAGATCCACGTAGTTCAGGCCGAGTCCGAAGCCGGAGACACCGCCCTTGCGGTTCTGCTCGTGCACGGCAGCACGCCCGAACTTGTCGAAGATGATGCGCTGCTCCTCCTTCGAGATGCCGATTCCGGCGTCGCGCACCTTCAGCAGCACGTACTTGTCGGTGTCTTGCGTGGAGATGCTGATGGCTATCTCGTCTTTGGAATACTTGATGGCGTTGTCTATCAGGTTGCTGACGGCCTCCGTGAGATGCTGCGCATCGGCAACCACGCTCCCCACGTTGATGCTTACGGTGAAGTCGATGGGCTTCTCGCTCTTCGCCTTCGCTTTCTCCACGAGGTCGTCGATGACAGGTTCCAGGTCGATGCGCTCCTTGTTGAGTATCAGTTTCTTGTTCTCCAACTTCGATATGGTCAGCAGTTTGTTCACGAGTGCCAGCAGATGCTCCGCCTCATCCTCGATGATGGAGAAATACTTTTCTTTTATCTGCGGCTTATCATCCACCTTACCACTATGCAGGAAATGCGCGCCCATGATGATACTCGACAGGGGCGACTTCATGTCGTGGACCATCGCATAAGAGAAATCGTTGCGCAGTTCCGCCATCTGTTCCTGTTCGTCGATGAAGCGGAGAAGCCGCACGACGATGACGGCGAAGAAGCCGAGGATGACGGTGCTGATGAGAAACAGCGGACTGAGGTGTCGCAGCAGTTCGGGATAGGGGTTGTTGAGCGTCAGCTGAACGGCCTTCGAGCGGTCGCGCCGGATGCTCAGCGGTTGTGTCTTGAGGGAGAACGGCGTATTCCGCTCATTGCTCTGCCGCAGTATGTTTCCCTGCCCATCAATCTCCAAGAGCGTGAAGTCACGGTTTTGGTGAGTGACATTCAGCAAACTATCCACGAACATCGCCACCGTATCGAGCGACAGTTCTGAATGGTACTCGCGGCTCAACACATCGCACATACCCTCCACCGACGAGGCAAGACTGAGGTTGCCGCGCAACTCGGGCATATTGATAGTATCATTAGGGGCTACAATGTCCGCCCGCCGGTAACTCTCGTAGAACACCGCCCACGGCAACTGTGCCGCCGCCCGCTCGGTAATATCCCTGACCGTGGCGCGATAAGTCATCCACATATAGATGCCTAACAGCAGCACTACCATCGCCAGACCACCCGGCGCCACGTATTTGTAATTGATTCTCTGCATACCATCCCTTCCCCCTTGTTCAATCAAGCATAAGGAATTGAGCGCAAAGATAATGCAAAATTCCGACATGACAAAAAGACAACCACGCAAGTTTTAACCTAAAGATAACATTCGGGTAACATACGTTATCGGGAAATCGCCGTACCTTTGCACCGTCAAACAATAACAATAACGAAAAAACAAAAGAAAGATATGGAATCAATCATCACAATCGCAACGGTGCTCACGATGTACTTCAACGCTGCAAGCGACACGACCGCACCCTATTTATATAACTCCGACCTCGAGGATGGCGTAATCCACAAGATTGAGGTATATGAGCAGAAGGCCGACAATCAGGTGTGCGCCAAGATGGAGTACCGTTATGACTACGATGCAGAGGGCCGCCTCTCCACAAAGGAAATCATGCGCTGGGACGCTGCCGCCAACGACTGGGCACCCGAGACCTGCCTCACCTATAAATATTATAAGAACGGCTACAACGTGGAAGTGAGCAGTTGGAACGCGGAGGCACAGGCATACGACCTGCCGAACGAGGTGACGCTGTACCGCTCGGTAGCGCCCGCAGTGACCTCGGTGAAGACCTATCTCTTAGACAAGGAGAAGAACGATGTGCGCCTCTCCAACCGCATACTCGTGATGGAGCCGACAGAGAACCTCCTGCTGGCAGATGGGCAAGAGGCTCCCGCGTTTTCATAAAAACCATTAAAACGCAAAGATAATCCGTAATCAAGGTATGATGATTACGGATTTTTATTTGTAATTTTGCAGCCGAAAACTTAACCAAAAACAAATGGAACTGATTAAAGACAAGACTTTCGGGGGTGAGCGCCCGCTGTTCGCCACCCATGACCTGAGATTGGAAAACATCACCATCACCGACGGAGAATCGGGTATCAAGCAGTGCCGGAACATGGAGGCAGAGGGCTGCAAGTTCTACGGCAAGTATCCGTGGTGGCACGTGGACGGCGCACGCATCAACAACTGCTACTTCGCCGTTGGCTCCCGCTCCGCCATCTGGTACACCAACGACCTCGTAATGACGAACTCACGCATCGACGGCCCGAAGTTCTTCCGCGAGATGAAGAACGTGGAATTGGAGAACGTAGAGATTACCGATGCTGACGAGACCTTCTGGAAGGTGAGCGGACTCCGACTGAAGAACGTGACCCTGCACGACGGCACCTATCCGTTTATGTTCTCCAACAATATCTACGTCGATGGATTGGTAAGCGACTCAAAATATGTGTTCCAGTATTGCAAGAACGTAGAGGTGCATAATGCGAAGATTGTGACGAAGGATTCTTTCTGGGAGTGCGAGAACGTGACCATCTACGATTCGGTGTTAGACGGCGAGTATCTGGCATGGCACTCGAAGAACGTACGCCTTGTGAACTGCCACTTGGCGGGAGAGCAGTTGCTCTGCTACACGCAGAACCTCGTATTGGAGAACTGCACCTTCGACGCACAGTGCGACCGCGTGTTTGAGTATTCCACGGTAGAGGCCGACATCCGCGGACATATCGAGAACATCAAGAACCCGACGAGCGGGCACATCGTGGCAGACTCCATCGGGAGCATCACGATAGACGAGAACGTAAGGCAGCCGAACAACTGCGTGATAGAGGTAAGGAAAGCATGAACGGCAAATATCATTTCGACGAGCCGGTAGTACGCCGAGGCACGGACTGCGTGAAGTGGGACGAGACCGACGACAGTCAGGTCATCCCCATGTGGGTGGCTGATATGGACTTCCACGCCGCTCCCGCCATCCTCGAAGCGCTGCGACAGCGTGTGGAGCACGGCGTGTTCGGCTATACCGCCGTGCCCGAGCGCTATTATGAGGCGGTGATTTCATGGTTCAGCCGCAGACATGGCTGGACGATAGAGCGCAGTGACATCCTCTATACATCGGGCGTGGTGCCCGCCATGTCGTGCGCCCTCAAGGCACTTACCCTGCCCGGCGAGAAGGTACTGGTGCAGACACCCGTGTATAACTGTTTCTTCTCCAGTATCAGGAACAACGGCTGTGAGGTGTTGGAAAGCCCGTTGGCTTACCACGACAATACCTATACCGTGGATTGGGAGGACTTCGAGGCAAAGTGTGCCGATGAGAAAACCACCGTGTTCATCCTCTGCAATCCCCACAATCCCGCCGGGCGCGTATGGACAAAGGAGGAACTGAGCCGCATGAACGACATCTGTCTGCGCCACGGAGTGAAGGTGGTGAGCGACGAGATACACTGCGAACTGCTGATGCCGGGCTTCCGCTTCACGCCTTTCGCTGCGGTGAGCGAGGTTTGCCGCGATAACAGCGTCATCCTCAATTCCCCGTCGAAGTCGTTCAATACGGCGGGTCTGCAGATAGCCAACATCGTCTGCCACAATGCGGAATGGCGCAGGCGCATCGACCGTGCCATCAACATCAACGAGGTGTGCGATGTGAATCCTTTCGGTGTGGTTGCCTTGCAAGCGGCCTACAACGAGAGCGAGGACTGGATAGACGAACTCTGCCTCTACCTGAAAGGCAACTACGACGCACTCTGCGAGTTCTTCGCAGGGCATCTTCCCCAACTGAAAATCACGAAACTCGAAGGCACTTACCTCGTATGGGTGGATATCCGTGCGCTCGGTATCTCCTCCGACGCGCTGACCGACCGACTGCTGACAGAAGGCAAGGTGTGGGTGAACAGCGGCACGATGTACGGCAAGGAGGTGGGCGAGGGATTCATCCGCATCAACATCGCCTGCCCGCGCGAGCGGATGATGGAGGGGTTGCACCGCATGGCCAAACTTATTCTGTCAATATGAAGAAACTGCTCCTTTCCCTATTTGCCTTGTGCATCGGAATGACGGCATCCGCCGCAGACTACAACATCGTGGATTATGGCGCGAAGTCGGACACGACGATGCTGAGTACACAAGCTATCCAGCGAGCCATCGACGACTGCTCCCGTGCGGGCGGCGGCAGGGTTGTCGTTCCCGCTGGCAACTACAAGATAGGCACGATAGAACTGCGGAGCAACATACATCTGTATCTTGAGCAGGGGGCTACGCTCTACGGAAGTACCGACCTGAAAGACTACCGCCCGATGAAATCGGACTATGTGTCGCTGCGCACGCAGACCACGACCATCCAATTGATTTATGCCGACAAGGTAAAGAATGTCGTGATAAGCGGTCACGGCACCATCGACGGCAGGGGGCGGTCGTTCAAGAAACTGTCATGGAACGACGAGGGCATCACCCGTCCGCACCTGCTGCGCTTCATCCAGAGCGAGGACATCACCGTGAAGGACATCACGCTGCGCAACAGCGGCTGTTGGATGCAGCACTATCTCGCCTGTGACCGGCTGAAGATTGACGGCATCAAGGTGTTCAACCGCAACAACTACAACAACGATGCGCTCGACCTTGACGGTTGTCATGAAGTGATTGTGACCAATATGCTCGCCGATTCTGACGACGACGGCATCACACTAAAGAGCACATCGCCACGCCTCTGCGAGGACGTACGCATCGCGGACTGCGTGGTGTCGAGCCATTGCAACGCCATCAAACTCGGCACGGAGACCAACGGCGGCTTCCGCAATATCAGCATCGGGGGCATCGTAGTAAAGCCGAGCACCGACCAAAAAGAAAAGTTCTTCGGCCAATGGATTGGCTCTTCCGCCATTTCGCTCGAGATTGTGGATGGCGGCATTATGGAGAATATCAGCGTGAGCAACATCAATGTAGAGGGCACGGAGGCACCTATCTTCGTGCGCTTGGGCAACCGAGGCAGGGGCTATCGCTTCGCTCCGGGCACCGATACGCCGATACCCATAGACACGGTGGGGCGCATCAACGGCATCCGCCTCGACAACATCCAGATTCGTAACGCGGGTTCGATGGGTTGTTCCATCACGGGACTGCCCGGTCATCCTGTGGAGAACGTGTGGCTGAGCAACATCAGCATACACCACAAGGGTGGCGTAACTTTCGACGAACTGGCGCAGATAGCCGACTCCATCAAGGACGAGAAAGAGAAAGTATATCCCGAAGCCACGATGTGGGGCAACCTGCCCGCCAAAGGTTTCTATGTGCGACACGCGCGCAACATCCAGTTCAGCAACGTGCAGATACTGACCGACAAACCCGATGCCCGTCCCGACATCGTGCGGGAGGATGTGGATATGCCCGTGGCTTGGGGCGACCTCGGCAACGGAACGTATGCCAATCCCGTGCTGAACGCAGATTTTTCCGACCCAGATGTCATCCGCGTGGGCAACAAATACTATATGGTGGCATCCGATTTCCACTTTATGGGTATGCAGGTGTTGGAGTCGGAGGATATGATAAACTGGCGCTATGCAAGTCAGATTTACAGCCGCATCGACGAACCGGGGTGGGATGAGAACCGCCACTACGCCGGTGGTTCGTGGGCTCCCGCCATCCGTCACCACGATGGGCGCTTCTATGTCTATTTCTGTACGCCCGACGAGGGGCTTTATATGGCTACGGCTACCGACGCGCACGGCCCATGGAGCCCGTTGCACTTGGTGAAACGCATCGAGAAATGGGAGGACCCTTGTCCGCTCTGGGATGACGACGGACAGGCTTATCTGGGGCGCAGTCGGCACAGGGCAGGCCCGATTATCGTACACAAGATGTCGTCTGACGGCAAGGAACTGCTCGACGAGGGGGTGACGGTCTATGAGGGTCCTGTGGCGGAAGGCACGAAATGGCTGAAGCGCAACGGCTACTACTATCTGATTATCCCCGAGGGCGGCGTGGGACAAGGTTGGCAGACCGTGCTCCGCTCCAAGAACATCTACGGCCCTTACGAGCGCCGCATCGTGCTCGAGCAAGGCTCAACCAACGTAAATGGCCCGCATCAGGGGGCACTCGTCGATGCGCCCGACGGCAGTTGGTGGTTCTATCACTTTCAGGAAACGCCGGTGTTGGGGCGCGTCGTTCATCTGCAGCCCGCCCGTTGGCAAGACGACTGGCCGCTCATGGGCATAGACTATGACGGCAATGGCATCGGTGAGCCTGTCGCCGTGTGGCAGAAACCGAATCTCCCCGCAAGTGATTATGCCCTGCAGACGGATGATGATTTCTCCAGCAACAGGCTCGGACTGCAATGGCAATGGAATCACAATCCGCACGATACCCATTGGAATCTCACCGAGCGCAAGGGGTGGCTGACGCTCCGCGCCCTGCCCGCCGACAGTCTGAAAGACTGCCGCAACATGCTCACGCAGAAGGTAATCGGCTACCAGAGCGAGAGCACCACGCTGCTCACCGCCGACGGCGACAACTTCGCAGGACTGTTTTGCTCGGGCAAGCAGTTCCGCGCCATCGGTCTTTCCCCACAGGGCATCTGCATCGAGGAGAACGGACAGCGGCAGATTATCCAGAAAGGGAAATACGCCAAACTGTGGCTGAGAGTGACGAACGACTGCGTGCAGAACCGCCATCAGTTCTCTTACAGCACCGACGGCGAGCATTTCGTTCCCGCCGGGCAGCCCTTCGCCATGCGCTCCGGCTACTGGAAAGGCATCCGCATCGGTCTTTTCTGTTACGGCGCAAGCGGCAAGGCGCAGTTCGACTACATGAAAATAAGCCACTGATAATTTTGTTTTTCCGTCTTTTCTCCGTACCTTTGCAGCCGAAGAACGCAAGCCCTGATAGTTAAATGGATATAACAAGGCTCTCCTAAAGCTTAGTTCCGAGTTC
>JAFLSG010000008.1 GCA_022511065.1 Prevotella sp. | reverse complement strand
GCACAACCTTGCCAAGGTTGGGGTCGCGGGTCCGAGTCCCGTTTTCCGCTCTTTTGATTTTAGGAAAACAACTTTTTCAAATGAACTTGTATTTAAGATATTTCGACCGTGAGACGCTTGTCTCCACAGTTGATGAGGCTATTGAGTTTTTACGTTCCATAGAAGAAATTGAAATGACCCCCGTGCTTGAGGCGGATATCCGTGAGTATGTGGCAAGCAACGTGTTCTATCCCAAGCGTTATAAGATCCATCCCCGCGTTTATTTCATTATTATCAAGACGGAGGCGGCTACCATGTCGGATTTCAAGGATAAGAAAGCCGTTCATGTGCCGGCGCAAGGCGCTGCTGCGCAGAAGCCGGTATCTCCCGCATTGATTAGGCTGAACGAGGAGCGCCCGGGCTGGTATGAGGGCATGATAGACTTCAAGCGCGTGCTGATGATTCCAGGCACGGGAAAGTTCCAGTATCGCGATACGCAGTTCGTAGCTCGCGTGAAGGCATCCTCTGGTATGGAGTGCTATGAGCGCATCGTGGAGCATCTGCGTGGCAGGGTGGACGAGCGCAGCCAGTTCCCCTCTGCAAAGGGAAAGAACTTTAAGTTCCGTTATTTAGGTCAGGCAAAGTAATTCCAGTGAGGTTATGAATAAGGTAATGCTTATAGGCAATGTCGGTCAGGATCCTGAAATTCGTTATGTAGATCAGGGAGTTGCCGTTGCACGGTTACGTTTGGCTACGACGGAGCGGGGCTATACGCTTCAGAATGGTACGCAGGTTCCCGATCGTACGGATTGGCATACTGTCCTTTTGTGGAGACGGATGGCAGAGATTGTTGAGAAGTATGTCCACAAGGGGGATAAGCTTTATGTAGAGGGCAAGGTGCGCTACACGACTTATGACGACAAACAGGGGCAGCGTCGCTATCAGACAGAGATATGGGCTGACAACATTGAGCTGCTTTCGCCCAAACCTGCTGCTTCTCCAAATCCTGTAGGTATGACTGGCAATGAACAAGTGTCAGCACCTGCACCCGACAACAAGGCTGACGAGGTACTTCCCTTCTGATTATCATGGACTATTTTCTACAAGTGCTGAACGAAGTGCAATGGTTGCCCCTCACAACGGGAACGATTGTCTCGGCAGTATTGATTTGTATCTTATTGGTGTTCTCCGGCTATGCTTCCGGCTCGGAAATTGCGTTCTTTTCCCTGTCTCCTAATGATTTGAACGAATTGGAGGAGGAGAAGAACGGGCGTGACAAGCAGATTATGAAATTGCGAGGTGATTCGGAAAGGACATTGGCAACCATCCTGATAACGAACAATTTGGTGAATGTTACCATCATTATGCTCTGCAATTACTTCTTTTCCCATATCATTGATTTTGGCAACGCTTACTGGCTTCAGTTCTTGGTTATTACCGTATTGCTGACTTTCCTGCTGTTGCTTTTCGGCGAGATTATGCCGAAAGTCTATGCAGGTCAGCATGCCTTGGCGTTCTGCCGCATGTCGGCAGGTGGCATTGTCTATCTGCGCAAGCTGTTCTATCCGTTTTCTTCCGTATTGCTGCGCTCGAGTTTCTTGGCAGACAAGGTAGTGCAGAAGAATCATGTGCTGAGCATTGATGACTTGGAGCAGGCATTGGAGCTGACGGACAAGGAAGAACTGAAAGAGGAGAAGAACATGTTGGAGGGCATCGTGCGCTTTGGCGATGAGACCACCAAGGAAGTGATGACCAGTCGGCAGGATGTTGTAGATTTGGATTTCCGCTCTTCTTTCGCTGATGTGCTGAAGTGTGTCGTGGAAAACAACTACTCCCGTATTCCTGTCTATCAAGGGTCGATAGATAATATCCGTGGCATTTTGTATATCAAGGACTTGCTGCCTTATTTGTCAAAACCAGCTTCGTTCCGTTGGCAGTCGTTGATACGTCCTCCGTATTTCGTGCCGGAAACAAAGAAGATTGATGACCTTCTGCGCGACTTCAGGGAGAACAAAGTGCATATCGCTATCGTGGTTGATGAGTTCGGTGGTACGAGCGGCATCATCACGCTTGAGGATATCTTGGAAGAGATTGTCGGTGAAATCAACGATGAGTACGACGAGGAGGAAAAGAGTTATGTGCGCGTGAATGCCAATACCTATGTGTTTGAGGGTAAGACGCTGCTGAGCGATTTCTTTAAGATTCTTAGCCTTGACAGCGAAATCTTTGAAGAAGTGGAGGGAGAAGCCGACTCATTGGCAGGTCTGCTGCTTGAGATTAAGGGTGATTTCCCGGAGTTGCACGAGCGCATTGACTACCAAAATTTCACCTTTGAGGTCACAGAGCTTGACGGTCATCGCATTTCCAAGATCAAGGTCATCGTCCACGAAAAGAAGGACGAATGACCTCGCTTATGCTTTCCCCCTTTCGATTACCAACCTATATCAGCATATCCGGCAGCGTAGTACCAGCCTAAATGCTTGATATCCGCATTGTATCTTGAATAGTTGGAAGAGGAGGGCGATTGCGGAATGTGCATGCTTACTCCGCCAAACTTTTCCTCTGTCACCGTGAAATCATTGTAGTACGACCCCCAATTCCTGTTCGTGAGCCATTGCGTTGCCATCTGCTTATGAACGACCACTTTGTCAAATGCCTGCTTCCAGTTGGCATAGTCTGCCGTAGAAGCGTGCTCACGGATGAAGTCATTGGCGTCAAAGAACTTGTAGGCGTAATAGTAATGGATGATGCCAGTCATGTCAGGATACTGGCCAAGTTCGGGGGCAAACGTGCCGAGCACACTGCGGGTAGCATTTGCCAATTCTTCCATCCCTTCTGTCTTGATGACCGAGAGCGGCACTTTACAGCCTGCCACCGTCTGCGCATAGTAACTATCCACAATGGCCGTTTGGAAATTAGCGTCGAACATAGCCGGTACAACCGTGTTGTAAGGAGCGCCTACATCGGGGATTTCTGCTGCTGAACCGATGATATAGTCCGTCACGTTGCGCAGCTCGTATGCAGATTCCAAACATTGGAAATTACAGCAGTCCGCGAAGATGAAGTTCAGGTGTGGGAGTTTCGATAGCACCTTTGCCAAGGTAGGCATGTTCAGCCACTTGCCACTCGTGCTGCTTCCGCTGTTTATGCCGTTATCCACGCCATACGCTCTGCGCCTGCCCATCGTGGAGTATGCCACGGAATCTTCAAGCAGCCAACCACTGGCATGCCCCCACAGCACAAGACCATATTCGTCTTGCATGGATTTGTACGTGTCGAAGGCGTATCTGATGACACCCTCCATCACGTTTGGATCCGATGAATACTCGTCTTTCGTGCTGATGCCCATGTCTGCAATCGATGTGGAGTCTATGATTTCCCCCTGCTTGATTCTTGCCAAATAAGGCAGTTCATCCTTCTTTGCGCGGTCGATATAGACCAACAGCGCATTGTTGCCGATAAGCCTTGAACCTTCCTTCATCTCGTAAAGTTCCGAGTCGATGATGTCGTCAAGGTTTGTCTCACCTGATATATAGACCAGCACCGTGCGGTTGCAGACCTCTGTCGTTGGGTTGTACGGTATGTCTTCGTCGCTGCACGACCACAATGCCACAGCGAGCATGATTCCTATTGCAAATTTTCTCATAAGTCAATAATTTGGTGCAAAGTTATAAATTTATTCTTGATTCGTGGTGCATAATCCGCATTTATTTGTACCTTTGAGCCTCCAAATCAGAAAGTACATGAAAAGATTCTATATTCTCTTGGTATTCTGCGTGGTGCTGATGGCTGTGAGTGATGCCTTTGCGCAGCGTTCAAAAGGCGTGCGCCGGCGCGGGAAAGCCCGCACTCATCAAGTGACAAGGAATAGAAACGTCCGAAAACCCGTGAAGGCTGCCACAAAGTCTGCACCCGACCCGCGTTTGAATGATCCAGACTATGACCCCTATCTCCAGTGCGAAGACACTTGCGACCACGTTCATGGTATCGACCTTTCCCACTATCAGGGACACGTGTTCTGGGAGACGGTGGGCGAGAACACGAAGACGGCATACGTCTATTTGAAGGCCACGGAGGGAGGCGACCACATCGACAAGCAGTATGAGCGCAACATCGAGTTGGCGCATCGTCACGGACTGAAGGTCGGTTCTTATCATTTCTTCCGTCCCAAGACCCCGCTTCACCTGCAACTCAAAAACTTCACGACCCAGTGTCTCCCCGGGGAACAAGATTTGATACCGATGATTGACATCGAGACCACGCAGGGACTTCCCACGGGTGAGTTCTGCGATTCGCTGTTTACCTTCCTCGCAATGGTGGAGAAGGCTTATCGTCAGCAGCCGCTCCTTTACACGTTCCGCAACTTCTACAACCGCCACTTGCTTGGCAAGATTAACAACTACAAACTGATGATTGCCATGTACACCGATGAAGAACCTGTGCTTGCCGACGATCGCGACATCACGATGTGGCAATACACCAATCAAGGCCGTATATCGGGCATTGGCGGTTTTGTAGATAAAAGCCGTTTCATGGGCAAGCACGGACTGCGTGAAATCCGCTTTCAGCACTGAACATTTCTGCCACTCCAAGGAATATTGTTATATTCAGAATGACAGGAGGCATTTGTTTGGCAATCTAAGAATACCTCCGCGGATATCGCAGAAGGATGGAGAGAAGTGCCACGATGCCCAGCGTGAACGGATAGTAGAGATGGGGTAGGATGGCGACGGGATTGAGTGAGGCGAGGCCTGCGGCAATCAGCATCTGCGCTCCGTAGGGGATGATACCCTGCATAGTACAGGAGAATGTGTCGAGTATCGAGGCACATTTCTTGTTATCCACCCCATAGCGGTCGCCTATCTGCTTTGCGATTCCCCCGACGGTGAGAATTGCTACGGTGTTGTTGGCAGTGCAGACATCTACGAGTGCCACGAGCGAGGCGATGCTCAGTTCTGCTCCACGCTTGCCGCTTACCCGTTTGGTAAGCAACCTGATAATGAAGTCTATGCCTCCCTGCTGCTTGATGAGTTCCAGCATACCGCCCGCCATCATCGTCACGATGATGAGTTCTCCCATCGAGAGGATGCCGTCGCCCATCGACCCAATCCATCCGTAGAAGTCGAATGAACCCGTGAAGAGTCCGATGCACCCCGTGAGCAGAATGCCGAGCGTGAGCACAGCCATCACGTTCATGCCCGCCACGGCTGCGATGAACACCACCAAATAGGGGGCAACCTTCAGCCATTCCACCTGCGGAACTTCTTGCGGAGCAGCCACATCTGCACCTATAATAATATAGGCGACGAGGATAAGCAACGCAGCGGGAATTACGATGAAGGCGTTTACCCGAAACTTATCACTCAGCCGACAGCCCTGTGTCTGCGTCGCCACGATGGTCGTATCAGAGATAAAAGAGAGGTTATCGCCGAAGAAAGAACCGCCAACGACGATGGCAGTCATCATCGCCACATCCGTCCCCGTACCGTCTGCCACGCCTACGGCGATGGGCACAAGCGCGGCAATAGTGCCCACACTTGTGCCCACCGATAGGGATATGAAACAAGAGGCAAGGAACATACCCGCTAGAATCATCTGCGGGGGCAGCAGACTCAGCGTCAAGGCTACCGTGGCATCGATGCTGCCCATCGTCTTGGCTGTGTTGGCGAATGCGCCCGCCAAGACGAATATCCAAATCATCAGCATCATCTGCTCCGTGGCTGCACCGCGACTGTAGGTGTTGATGCGGCTTGCCAATGACTTACCTCCGCTGACAATCACGGCGTAGATGCTCGATACCATGAATGCCACGGTGATGGGAATCTTATAAAAATCCCCTGCGACGATGCTCGTCACGAGATAAAACCCGATGAAAACGAACAGCGGGCTGAGTGCCGTCAGTCCTTTTCTCAATGTCTTTACAGGGTTACTCCGTTCTTGAAGATGGAAATCTCGCGATAGTCGTTTTCCTCGTTCTTCGCCTTCTGACCGCTTGCCACGGCAAGCACCTTGTCGATAAACTCAGGCACAAGTTCCTGCATCGTGCGACCTTCCACGAGTTGTCCAGCCGAGAAGTCTATCCAATTAGGCTTGCGACGGGCAAGGTCGGGGTTCGTGGCAATCTTCATCGTAGGTACGAATGTGCCGAAGGGCGTGCCGCGACCCGTGGTGAAGAGCACCAGGTGGCAGCCGCAAGAGGCGAGGGCAGTAGAGGCAACGAGGTCGTTACCAGGGGCGGAGAGCAGGTTGAGCCCCGTGCTCTGCAGACGGTCGCCGTATTCCATGACACCGCTTACAGGGGCCTTTCCGCACTTCTGCGTACATCCGAGCGCCTTGTCTTCAAGCGTGGAGATACCGCCCGCCTTGTTGCCCGGGCTTGGATTCTCGCCGACAGGCTCGCCGTGGGAAAGGAAATACTCCTTGAAATTATTGATCATCGACACCGTCTTGCCAAACAATTCCTCTGTGCGGCAACGGTTCATGAGGATGGTCTCTGCGCCGAACATCTCTGGAACTTCCGTCAATACCGATGTTCCGCCCTGCGCCACGAGCCAATCGGAGAATTCGCCCACGAGCGGATTGGCGGTGATGCCCGAGAAACCGTCGGAGCCTCCGCACTTCAAACCTACGCGCAACTTATCCACGCCCACCGTCTCGCGCTTGTCTTGCTTGGCGAGTTCGTAGAGTCCGCGCAGGATTTCCATGCCGGCTTCCACCTCGTCGCCATCCACGCGCTGGGTGACAAGCAGCTTGATGCGCTCCTTGTCATAGTCGCCAAGCATCGCCATGAAGTCTTCGGGCTGGTTGTTCTCGCAACCCAAACTCAGCACGAGCACCGCGCCTGCATTGGGATGGAGACAGATGTCGCGCAACACTTTGCGGGTATTCTCGTGGTCTTCCGACAACTGCGAACAGCCGTAGTTGTGGTGCCATGCGTAGATAGCGTCCACACCCTCTTCATGCGTCTCGCGCTTCAGCTCCTTTACAAGCCGCTCTGCGATGCCGTTCACGCAGCCCACGGTGGGCACAATCCATATCTCATTGCGCACGCCCACGTCACCGTTCTTGCGCACATAGCCCTTAAAGGTACGGTTCTCGCGCTTGATGTCAAGCTCCTCGTTCACAGGCTTGTATGTATATTCCAACGTGCCGGAGAGGTTCGTCTTCAGATTATCCTCGTTCACCCAGTCACCCGCCTTCAAGTCTTGACGGGCGTGGCCGATAGGATAGCCGTATTTGATGATGTCCTCGCCCTCCTTCACATCCTTGATAAGCACCTTGTGCCCTGCGGGGGTGTCTTGGTTGAGCGTCACAGTCTTGCCGTCAATCTCGATGATTTCCCCCTTCTTTTTCCCTTGGAGGCAAACCACTACCGAGTCGGCGGGATTGATTTTCAGATAAGTTGCTTGTGCCATAGTCTTTTTAATTGTTTAATTATAATTTGTTTTAGTATTCGTTTTCTTAAATGGCTTTCCGGCGGTAGAACTCCACATTCTCCTTTGTCAGGATTTCGATGGGCATGTAGTTCACGGGCGTAACCTTACGCTTCATCACGATGGCGTTGAAGAGTGTATCCACGCTTGCATACCCTTGCTGATAGGCATGCTGGGCGATGAGGAACGAGATACTTCCCTGTCGCAGGCACTCTGCATTCTTCGGCACCATGTCATAGCCCATCACTTGTATGTCTCGGCGGTTGCTCCGCAACAGGAATTCGCCCACGAGGTGCGCCTTTGAGTTGAACGTGATGCAGTGGTGTATGTGCGGGTGCTTCTTGAAAAACTCGTTCAAGATGCCTTCATATTCTTTGCGTTCCTCATCAAGGGGCAAATCTACCTCTATCAATTCTATGTCAGGGAAGTGGTCGCCCATGTAGTGTCGGAAGCCCGTCTCGCGGTTTGCCTGCTGCTTTGAGCCTACCTTTCCGTCGCGCGTCTGTTTAACTACGGCTATCTGCCGCTCTTTATTGGCGATGAGCATCAGCATCTTGGCTGCGAAGTAGCCGCTGGCGAAAGAGTCCTGTCCGAAGAATGAAAGCGGCTTCAGGTCGGGCATATATGAATCGAGCATCACGTAGGGGATCTGCCGCTGCGTGAGTTTCTCCGTGAATCGGGAGGTCAGTTCCAGCGTTGATGGCACGATGACCACGCCGTCAATCTTGGCAGTGAACAGTTCGCGCACCATGCGGGTGAACGCCACGTTGTTGAATCGCTCGTAATAGATGAACTTCAGCGTGATGCCGAAGTCGCGGCGGAAGTTGCAGCAGTCCTGCGCCCCTTCCTCAATCTCGTCCCAGTATGCCTCCTGCTCATGCCTGGGCAGCACCACGTAGAACGTGTAGTCCTTGTTGTACGCCAGGGCTGAGGCATACATATTCGGGTGGTAGTCCATTTCTTCCAGTGCCTTGTTCACCTTGTCGAGCGCCACTTTCGACACGTTGGGGCGGTTGTGCAGCACACGGTCCACCGTTCCCGTCGAAACGCCCGCCCGTGCAGCAATATCCTTGATGGTTATCTTTTCGCTTGCCATGATTCTTCTGCTTTCTCCAAATCTTCTTGTTTCTTATTCGCGGGCAAAGGTACGGAAAATAATCGAAAATTACAACCCCCACGCCTAAAATTACGTAATGTCCCGCCATAAATTCCGTTTTGCTCCGCAATATGACTGCCTTGTGCCGTGCTGACAAATGCAAAGGAGTATGAATATATGTAAAGAAAACTATCCAAAATTTAACACTTCCGAACTTGATGAAATAGAAAAGGAGGGAGCGAAATTCTGCTCTTCAAACACCCCGTTTCGTCATTCTTTGCTCCATTTTGCATGGTTTTTACCTCCTTTTTACCCGATTTGATGCTCCTTTTGGCATGATTTGCTGCTCCCAATATGCCAAATGAAGCCTCAATTCATGCCGAATGAAGCCTCCAAAGATACTGTTTGAAGCCTCCAAACGGTATCTTTAGAAGTCTAAAACATATTGTTTCCACCCATCAAAATACCCGCTTTTCGCAAGCATTTGATAGCTAACGAGTTACAAAACCGCTCAAAACTCACGTATTTTCGTCCCGCAGTCGTTTCATTTAGAATACTGCCCGAATTATCAACCACTTTGTTATGAATTTTGCCAATAATTAACATTTAGGTGCAATCCCCTCTTGTTTCATTGCTTGACGATTATTATGCAAATGGTTCTCGCCTAAATTTCGGAAAAATAATACAAAGGTATTGATAAATTTGGCGGTTTCGGAAATATTCCGTACCTTTGTCGCTGCAAACAATTCAAGGTTTAATCTATTAATAAAATCAAAGAAAATGGCTAAAATCGTAACATTGGGCGAGATTATGCTCCGCCTGTCGCCTCAGGGCAACGACCGTTTTATTCAGAGTGAGTCATTCCGCATCATCCCCGGCGGTGGTGAGGCTAACGTGGCTGTTTCCGTGGCTAACTACGGCCACGAGGCTTATTTCGTGAGCAAGTTGCCGAAGCACGAGATTGGACAGATTGCTGTCAATGCGCTGCGTCGCTATGGTGTGAACACGCAGTTCGTGGCTCGTGGTGGCGACCGCGTGGGTCTTTACTATGCTGAGACGGGTGCTTCGATGCGTCCCTCTAAGGTGATTTACGACCGCGCACACTCTTCCATTGCAGAGGCTGACCCGAAGGATTTCGACTTCGACGCTATCATGGAAGGCGCTGCATGGTTCCACTGGAGCGGCATTACGCCGGCTGTCAGCGACAAGGCTGCCGAGCTGACGAAGTTGGCTTGCGAGGCTGCAAAGCGTCACGGCGTGACTGTTTCCGTGGATTTGAACTTCCGCAAGAAGCTGTGGACTTCTGAGAAGGCTATCTCCATCATGCGCCCGCTGATGCAGTATGTGGATGTATGTATCGGTAACGAGGAGGATGCAGAGCTTTGCCTCGGCTTCAAGCCCGATGCAGACGTTGAGGGTGGTCAGACTGACGCAGCCGGCTACGAGGGCATCTTCAAGCAGATGCGCGAGGAGTTTGGCTTCAAGTATGTCGTTTCTACGCTCCGCGAGTCCTATTCCGCTACGTTCAATGGCTGGAAGGCGCTCATCTATGACGGCAAGGAATTCTATCAGTCAAAGCGCTACGAGATTAATCCCATCATCGACCGCGTGGGCGGTGGCGACTCTTTCTCTGGTGGTTTGATTCACGGTCTGCTGACGAAGCCGACGCAGGGCGAGGCTCTTGAGTTTGCCGTAGCTGCTTCTGCACTGAAGCACACCATCAACGGCGACTTCAATCTGGTAAGCGTAGAAGAGGTGGAAAGCCTCGCAGGCGGTAATGCCAACGGTCGTGTTCAGCGTTAATCATTAAAAAGAATATAGGAAAATGGCAAAGTTTGATAAGATAGCCGTACTGAAGAAGATCGGCGACACGGGTATGGTTCCCGTATTCTATCACAAGGATCTGGAGACTTGCAAGAACGTGGTGAAGGCTTGCTATGAGGGCGGCGTGCGCGCGTTTGAGTTTACCAACCGCGGCGACTTCGCACAGGAAGTGTTTGGCGAGTTGGTGAAGTGGGCTGACAAGGAGTGCCCCGAACTGGCGCTCGGTATCGGTTCGGTGGTTGATGCTCCCACGGCTGCGCTCTACATTCAGTTGGGTGCGTGCTTCGTGGTAGGTCCGTTGTTCAATCCCGACATCGCTCCCGTCTGCAACCGCCGTCTTGTTCCCTATTGCCCGGGCTGTATGACCGTCAGCGAAATCGGTAAGGCTCAGGAGTTGGGTTGCGACCTGACGAAGGTATTCCCCGGCGACGTGGTAGGCCCGAACATGGTGAAGGGCATGAAGGCTCCGATGCCTTGGTCGAAGATTATGGTGACTGGCGGTGTGGCTCCCGAGGAGGAGAACCTGAAGTCGTGGTTCAAGGCCGGCGTATATTGCGTGGGCATGGGCTCGAAGCTCTTCCCGTCAGACAAGGTGAAGGCCGGCGACTGGCAGTATGTGACCGACAAGTGCAAGGAGGCGCTTGGCTACGTTGCTAAGGCTCGCGCTTAACCGACTGATTTCAAAAGACCCGGTATGGCTCTGCGCCGTATTGGGTCTTTTGCTTTTATCGGCTTGTTCACGCACGGATAGGCAGGCGGTGGACAGGCTGAATTCTATGTCTTATGCCTATCACTATCGTGACCTTGACTCCACCGAGACTTATGCCCGCCGTGCCTATGACCTGTCGGATGGCTATCGGGCGGGTAGGGCAGAGGCACTCAATCATCTTGCCTTTGCGCATATTGCCCGTATGGAGTATGATGAAGCCGAGCGGCTTTTGAATGAGGCGGTTACGACAACGGACAATCAGATACAGCAATTGGTGGCGTATGTCCAGCAGATGCGCCTCTGCCAGCGTCGCTCCCGCAACCGTGAGTTTCATGAATACCGCGAATTAGCCGACCGCGCCATTCGCCGTATCTGGGAAGAACGGGAGTTGCTTTCCGCCACCGATTCCCGTAATCTCCTCTATGCCGAAACGGAATATGCCATCGTGAACTCCACCTATTATTATTATGTAGGTCTGGAGCGGCAGTCGATAGAAGCCTTATACAGCATTGAACCCGACGAGGCAAGGCGCGACACAGCGCAGTATCTGAACTATCTCTACAACATCGGGGCGGGGGGAATCATCACCGGCGGAACCCAACAGGAAATCAACCAACAGGAGTTTGAACACTTGTTGCGCTGCTTCATCCTCGCGCAGCAGGGCGACTATCCCTATTTCGCCGCCAATGCACTTGAATCCCTTTCGGAGCATCTGCTGAATCCCGCCTATCGCGCGCAACTGCTAAGAGACAATGCACCGGCAATGCAGTTGCTTAATCCCGAGCATATCAGCGACGAGATGCTGCCGGGGTGGTTGGCAGACAATGCCTTAGCCATCTTTACCACTTACGGCGATGTCTATCAGATAGCGGGCGCTTATCGCACGCTTGCCTCTTGTCATAGACAGACGGGGGACTATGAATCCGCCTTGTTCAACCTTGAAATGGCACTCTCGGATTCCACCATCAACCAAGCGCCTGACCTCGTGGCGAGCATCTGCGAACAGCTCAGCGTGGCTTATGCCGCCATTGACGATAAGCCGATGAGTGACTATTACCGCAACCAATACCTTGATTTACAGGAGACCACCCGCCAAGACCGCCAGCTTGAAGCGCGCGCAAGTCAGTATGAGCGCGCAGCACAGCAGTTGAACCTGATGCTCGCAGCCGTGGTGGTCGCCATCGTATTGCTGATTTTCTTCCTTTGGCGTTTCAGTCGGCTGAACCGAAAACACCCGAAAACGGAAAAGCCTGACGACCTTTATGAGCAGCGGAGCGAGGAACTTGCTGCCATGCAGCTCCGTGTGGAGAATAGTGAGCGCCGCAATTTGGAGCAGCGGGCGAAGGTCTCTTTGGTGAATAGCATTACTCCATTCATTGATAGAATCATCCACGCGGCGAAGTCACCGACTGATGAAAGTATCGGCTATATCCGTGAACTGACCGACCAGATAAATGAATACAACGATGTGCTGACCCACTGGATTCAGTTGCGTCAGGGCGAGTTGAGCCTCCATATCGAGAGTTTTCCCCTGCAACCGCTGTTCGATATGGTGGCAAAGGGAAGGACGGCCTTTCAGAAAAAGGGCGTGGAACTGACGGTAGAGCCAACGGATGCGGTGGTCAAAGCCGACCGCGTGCTTACGCTCTTCATGCTGAACACGCTTGCCGACAATGCCCGTAAGTTTACGGAGCGGGGCGGGCATGTGGGCATTTCTTCTTCCGAGGGAGAAGATTATGTGGAGATTGACGTTGAGGATAGCGGTAGCGGCATGTCTCCCGAACAGCTTGAACGGCTTTTTGAGGCAAAGCCGATACGACAGGGAGGGGCGGGGGCATCCCACGGTTTCGGGCTTCTCAACTGCAAAGGCATCATAGAGAAATATCGCAAGATGAGCCAATTGTTCTCAGTCTGCACCATTTCCGCTACCAGTGAGCAAGGCAAGGGAAGCCGCTTTGTGTTCCGATTGCCGAAGGGAGTGGTCAGAATGATTGTCTTGCTGCTCCTGATGTTTCATGCCCCGTCCCTGTCCCTTCATGCGCAATCCTCTGAATCTGCCGTTTCTGAAGGTGCATCAGCCGATAGGTCTGCACCCATCGTTATATCACCCGACGATTTGCTTGGCAAGGCAAGTGCCTATGCAGACTCTGCCTATTTCTCCAATATCGACGGAAACTATCGGCGCACGCTCGTCTTTGCCGACTCTTGTCGCCATTATCTGAATCAGCATTACCGCTCGCTCTCGCCCAATGGTCACTATCTGATGCTGTCCGAAGGCAATCCCTCGCTCGTTGCTCCCGAAATCAAATGGTATCATGATGGTCTGGAAACAAACTACGATGTGATTCTCGACATACGCAACGAGAGTGCCGTGGCTGCGCTTGCGCTCCATGAGTGGGAGCTTTATGCCTATAATAACCGCATTTATACGCAGCTGTTCAAGGAGATGTCGGCAGACGATTCCCTCGGTGATTATTGTCGTGCGATGCAGCAGTCGCAGACCAATAAGACCATTGCCGTCATCCTGCTCATCCTGATATTGGTCTCCATTCTGCCCGCCTATTATCTGCTCTATTACCGTCACCGCCTTTATGACCGTTTCCTCAAAGAGCAGCAACGGCAGACGGACATGGAGTTGTTGGAGGATGAACTGCATCGCGCCGAACTTGAAGATAACAATCTGCACGTGGCAAATGCCGTGCTCGACAACTGTCTCTCCACGCTAAAGCATGAAACGATGTACTATCCGAGCCGTATCAGTCAGTTGCTTGACGAGGGAGATATGGATTCACTGAGGGAGGTGGCAGACTATTACCGCGCGCTCTATGGTATTCTTTCGCAGCAAGCGATGCGGCAGGTTGAGCCAATGAAACTCCGCCTGAAGCCTTTGGAGGGTGGAATCTTAGGAGATGAACATCTGATTCGCTACCTCTTTGAGATTCTCCGCAAGCAGTCGGGGCAGAAGAAATTAGACAAGCAATATATTCAAAAGGAGGAATATGTGGATATACACGTGCTGATGCCGCAGCTTCGGCTGACGGAAGAACAAGCGCGTGACCTGTTCACTCCGTCAAAAGACCGCATTCCTTATCTGCTCTGCCGCCAGATTGTAAGAGATCACGGCGAGGCGACCAACCGCAGAGGCTGCGGCATCCGTGCGACAATCACGGACAACATTGTAAACATCATCATCACATTACCAAGCGTATGGAAAAATTCAAGGTAATCATCGTGGAGGACGTGCCCCTCGAATTGAAAGGCACGCAAGGCATCATTCGCAGCGACATTCCCGAGGCGGAGGTTATCGGAACGGCTGACAGCGAGCAGGCATATTGGCGAATTCTCAAACAGCAGAAGCCCGACCTCGTGCTGCTTGACCTCGGTTTGGGAGGCTCAACGACCGTGGGCGTGGAGATTTGCCGACATACAAAAGAGTTGCATCCCGATGTGAAGGTGCTTATCTTCACTGGCGAGATTCTCAATGAAAAGCTATGGGTGGATGTACTTGACGCAGGGGCAGACGGCATCATCCTCAAGACAGGCGAGTTGCTGACGCGTCGCGATGTGCTGGCTGTGATGGAAGGAAAGCAGTTAGTATTCAATGAGCCGATACTCGAAAAGATTGTGGAGCGCTTCAAGGGCGTGGTTAGTGGACAACTTATTAAACAGGAGGCGGTTGTCAATTACGAGATTGATGAGTACGACGAGCGTTTTCTCCGCCATCTTGCCCTTGGCTATACAAAGGAGCAGATTACCAATCTTCGGGGGATGCCCTTTGGCGTGAAAAGTCTTGAGAAGCGGCAGAACGATTTGATTCGCAAGCTGTTCCCCGATACGACAGGCAACGTGAATGCGACTCGCCTCGTTGTTCGTGCGCTCGAGCTGCGTATTCTTGACATTGACAATCTGGAAGCTGATGATGAATAAGGGCAAAAGGGTCGGTCTTGCAGCGGTCTGTGCTTTCTTTATGGTGGCGGAGGCAATACTTATTATTGCCTCATGGCTTTTGTCGGCAACGATGACCGATGGTGTGCGCTCGCTGCTCTCCTCCGAGGGCATCCGTTGGTTCTTTGGCTCTTTCTCCCAAATGCTTGCCTCTCCGCTGTTGGTCTGGCTGATTCTGCTGCTTATTGCCTTCGGCAGTTTCCAGAAGAGTGGGGCGGTCGGACTGCTCACATCCCGCGTGCCGCTCAGTTATCGCGACAAGCTTGCCCTCCGCGTCGCCTTTGCATTCCTCGGGCTGCTGATACTTGTCATCGCCTTGCTGACCGTCGTGCCCCATGCCATTCTCCTTTCCGTCACGGGCGAACTCTTTCCTTCGCCTTTCAGTCGCAGCCTTGTGTCCGTCATTGCCTTCGGTGTTTGCATCTTTTCCATCACCTTCGGAGTAATGTCGGGAAAACTAAAAACCCTTTCCGATGTACTCCATGCCCTATCTTTTGGCGTAGAAAAAGGCGCTCCGCTCTTTATCCTCTACATCTTGGCTGTGCAATTCTTTGAGTCGCTGCGGTTTGTCTTTGGAGACATTGGTTGATCCAGAGTACGATGGTTATGGGCTTGGGTATAGTTCCGAGACAATCTATTTCCGCAGTCTCGTCATTATGTTGCCACTCTAATTTGTCTTGGAATCCCAACAGACCGACTTCCTCATATCTTTCCTACCATATATACTTCCTTGTTTCTTTGAAAATTTATGCACAAATAAAATATTTCTACGAAATTTTTAGTACCTTTGTGCCCAAAGACAAATCAATTAAAAAAGAACATAATAGATATGAAACAGACTATTTTGGTGACAGGCGGCACGGGCTTCATCGGAAGCCATACGACCGTGGAACTGCAAGAAGCAGGCTATGAGGTGGTTATCATTGACAATCTCTCGAACTCCAACGAGAACGTACTCGACGGCATCGAGAAAATCACGGGTGCGCGCCCGGCTTTTGAGAAGGTAGATTGCTGCGACTTCGAGGCGTTGGAGGGAGTGTTCAAGAAGTACCCGAAGATTGAGGGTATCATTCATTTCGCTGCATCGAAGGCAGTGGGAGAGAGTGTTGAAAAGCCGTTGCTCTACTACCGCAACAACCTGACAAGCCTGATTAACCTGTTGGAGCTGATGCCGAAGTATGACGTGAAGGGCATCATCTTCTCAAGTTCTTGCACGGTATATGGCCAGCCTTCACAGGAGCATCTGCCTGTAACGGAGGATGCACCCATTCAGAAGGCGATGTCTCCTTACGGAAACACGAAGCAGATTAACGAGGAGATTATCTATGACTACATCCACTCGGGCGCACCCATCAAGAGCGTTATCCTGAGATACTTCAACCCGATTGGGGCGCACCCGACGGCACATATCGGTGAACTGCCCAATGGCGTACCCATGAATCTGATTCCGTTTGTGACGCAGACAGCTATGGGCATCCGCGGACAGCTGAAGATTTTTGGCAACGACTACAACACACCCGACAAGACCTGTATACGCGACTACATCTATGTGGTGGATCTCGCCAAGGCACATGTGAAGGCAATGGAGCGCGTGCTCGACAAGCCGGAGACGGATGCCGTGGAGGTGTTCAACATCGGTACGGGCAAGGGACTCTCGACATTAGAGGTCGTGGAAGGTTTTGAGAAGGCCACGGGCGTGAAAGTGAACTGGACCTACGCACCGCGCCGCGAAGGTGATATCGAGCAGGTATGGGGCGATGTGACGAAGGCCAACGAGGTACTCGGATGGAAAGCTGAGACTCCTACGGAAGAGGTACTGAAGAGTGCGTGGAAGTGGCAGGAGAAGCTTCGCGCAGAAGGAATACAATAAAGTAAGGAAAAAAGCGGTCTTTTTTCAGAAGACTGCATTTGTGTTTGTGTTGTTATGGACTCCCGATGAGAATCGCGAGTCCATTTCTTTCTTATAGCGTGAGCATCGCCGTAAACGTGCCTTCCGATTGGAAAGTATTGAGACTAATTGGTTCACGAAAGAGTCCGAAGAGCGAACTGCCACTGCCTGACATAGCAGCATAGACGGCTCCCTGTGTGTAGAGTTGTTCCTTTACCTTGCCGAGTTCGGGATGGATGGCAAAGACGCTCCGCTCAAAGTCATTCGTCAGGCTGTCACGCCAAGTCTCTACAGGCTGCATCACGATATCGCGACAGTTTCGGGCAGGGTGCTGCGGCACAATCAGCGAGAAGGCTTCCTTGGTGGAAACGGGAATATCGGGGCGTACAACGGCAAGATGCCATCCACTCAAATCAAGGGCTATTGGTTGCAACTTCTCGCCAATGCCCTCCGCATAGCAAGGCTCATTGACAATGAAGAAAGCGCAATCAGCCCCGAGACGGGCGGCATAGTCAATCATCTGCTGACGGGAAAGGCCAAGCTGAAACTGGTCGTTGAGCAGGGTAATCATAAAACCGCAGTCGCTCGACCCGCCCCCCATGCCTGCCTGGGTGGGAATACCTTTATATAAATGCGCGTGAATGCGGGGCAGGGCAGGGTAGTCCTGTTTCAACATCTGATACGCCCTGACTACGAGGTTACGCTGCTCGTCGCCTTCAATGTGAATGTTCGTCACCTTCAAGTCGCAATCCACATCCGAAGGAAAGCCTTCATTCATCGGGAATACCTCGAGGGCATCCTTGATGGCAACGGGATAAAATACGGTCTCAAGATTGTGATACCCGTCGGGACGGCGCTCCACGACATTGAGTCCAAGATTGATCTTTGCGATGGGAAAGGTAATCATATTGCTTTATTTTTCCGGCTTCCGGGATTTCTTCCCGGTCTTCTTGTGATTGTTCTTGCCATTACCGCGACTGTGCCAGCGTCCGCGTCGGCGCGTATTGGAACGTTTCTTCTCGCGCTTGGTATATTCTGGGGCATCACCAAGTCCTTCGGGCAGCGGATCCTTCGCGACCTCCTTGCCGAGGAAATGCTCTATCTGCTGAAAACGATAGATGTCGGCCTCGCTGACGAATGTGATGGCCTGCCCGTCACGGTCAGCGCGGGCTGTGCGCCCAATGCGGTGAACATAATCTTCCGCATCGTGGGGAACATCGTAGTTGATGACAGTGCGGATGTCGTCGATGTCAATGCCTCGGCTCACGATGTCGGTAGCCACAAGCACGTCGGTCTGCCCTGCCTTGAAGCGATACATCACCTCGTCGCGCTCCTGTTGCGACAGGTCGCTGTGCATCTGGTCGCAGTTGATGTGCATCTGCTTCAGACTTCGGGTGATGTCTTTCACCTTGTCCTTCTTCCCTGAGAAGATGATGACGCGCTGCAAGTCGCCCGCCTGAAAGATGTGATTGATGATTTTCAGCTTCTGCGGCTCGTAGCACACGTATGCAGACTGTTGTATTTTCTCTGCGGGCTTTGACACGGCAATCTTGATTTCCACAGGGTCATGAAGCAGCGACACGGCGAGTTCACGAATCTTCTTCGGCATCGTGGCGGAGAACATCACGCGCTGACAGTTTTGCGGCAACTCGTTCACAATCTTGTTGATGTCGTCAATGAATCCCATGTCGAGCATACGGTCGGCCTCGTCGAGTACGAAGAAAGAGCAGCGAGACAGGTCAAGGTTGCCCACTTTCAGATGACTAATCAGTCGGCCCGGCGTGGCGATGAGCACATCAGCACCCAGTCGCATGCCGCGCAGCTCCTGTTCGTAGCGTCCACCGTCATTTCCGCCATAAACCGCTACGGAACTCACGCCGTCCAAATAGTAGCCGAAGCCCTGCATTGCCTGGTCTATCTGCTGCGCAAGTTCGCGCGTAGGCGACATAATGACGCAATTGATGGCATCCTTCGGATAGCCGCCGTCGTCGAGCAGCGAGAGGATAGGCAGCAGATAGGCTGCAGTCTTTCCCGTACCCGTCTGTGCCACACCGAGCACATCGTAGCCGTCAAGAATCTCGGGAATGCACCGCTCCTGTATGGGGGTCATCTCGTCGAAGCGCATATCATAGAGCGCGTCGAGGATATTGTCGTTCAGATATGTTTCTTCAAATTTCACTTTTTCTGTCGTTTTGTATTAATTGGGTGCCTGTCTATAGCAGAAATAGGCAATGAACACATATAGGATATTAGGTATCCATGCGGCGAGCATCGGCGGCGTGTCTGCATTGATGGCAAACGTGGCGCTGACGGTCTGGAGCAAGATATAGGCAAAGGACAAGGCAAGTCCGATACCGAGATAGAGTCCCATGCCTCCCTTTCGCTTGCGACTGGAGAGCGACACGCCGATGATGGTCAGGATGAACGAGGCGAAGGAGGTGGCTATTCGCTTGTGATATTCCACCTCATACTGCACCACATTGCCACTTCCACGCTCCATCTGCTTGGATACATACTGCTGCAGTTCCGGCGAGGTGAGCGTCTCCTGTTGTCCTTTGGAGAATACCAAGTCCATCGGTTCCATCTGAATCATCGTGTCGATGACCACGCCCGACTTGATTTCTTCGCGCAGTCCCTTCAGCGTGCGAATCTTATAGTTCTGCGCTTTCCAGTGATATTTGGTCTCGCTGATGGAGTCATAGCGGATGGTGGAGGCCGTCATGTGACTGACGAGTTTCTTGTTCTCGAACTTGTCGAGCGAGAATCCGTAACCGGTCTTGGAGCGGTCATCGTACTGTTGCAGGTAGGCAATGATGCCGGGGCCTACCATCAACTGCACGTTTGTGGCCGACGTGTTACGCTTGCGGTTCTTGTACTTCGTCTCAAAGTCCATCTTCACGATGTTTCCTTTCGGTATCACGTACGCGCCAAGGTAGAAGTTGAGCACGGCAATCAAGGCTGCCGAAATCATGTAAGGACGCAGCAAGCGCTTGAAACTGACACCCGCCGCAAGCATGGCGATAATCTCGCTGTTGCCCGCCAACTTTGAGGTGAAGAAGATAACAGCGATGAACACGAAGAGAGGAGAGAAGAGATTGGCGAAGTAGGGGATGAAGTTAGCGTAGTAATCAAAGACGATAGCCTTCACCGGCGCGCCGTAAGTGGAGAACTTCGCAAGGTTCTCGTTCACGTCGAAGACGATGCTGATGGAGATAATCAGCAGTATCGAATAGATGTAGGTACCAATGAACTTGGCAATGATGTACCTGTCAAGCCGTGTTATGAATTTGTTACTCATCATCTCCGTTGTCCTAATTGTTCGATGACGCTGCGCTTCCACTGCACGAAGTCACCTTCAATAATATGCTTGCGTGCATCCGTGACGAGCCGCAGGTAGAAGGCAAGGTTATGGATGCTGGCTATCTGCATCGCCAAAAGCTCCTGTGCCTTGAACAGATGGTGCAGGTATGCCTTCGTGTGGATGCGGTCAAGTTCGCAGCCGTCAGGGTCAATGGGGGAGAAATCGTCCTCCCACTTCTTGTTGCGCATGTTCATCGTACCCTCGTAGGTGAAGAGCATCGCATTGCGCCCATTGCGGGTAGGCATCACGCAGTCGAACATATCCACCCCACGCTCGATGGCTTCCAGAATGTTCTGCGGCGTGCCCACACCCATCAGATAGCGAGGCTTGTCCTTGGGCAGAATCTCATTCACCACCTCAATCATCTCATACATCACCTCCGTCGGCTCTCCTACGGCTAATCCTCCGATGGCATTCCCATCAGCACCGATGTCCGCCACGTGCTTGGCAGCCTCACGCCGCAGGTCTTTGAAGGTGCAGCCCTGCACGATAGGAAAGAGGCTCTGCGGATAACCGTACAGTGGTTCGGTCTCGTTAAAGCGCTTCACGCAGCGTTCCAACCAGCGTTGCGTCAGTTGCAGGCTCTTCTCGGCATACCGATAGTCGCTGTCTCCGGGCGGGCATTCATCAAACGCCATCATGATGTCCGCACCGATGATGCGCTCCGTGTCCATCACATTCTCCGGCGTGAAGAAATGCTTGGAACCGTCAATATGGCTTCGGAACTCACAGCCTTCCTCGCGAAGCTTGCGGATGCCCGTCAGCGAAAAGACTTGAAAACCGCCGGAGTCAGTCAGGATGGGGCGTTCCCACGTATTGAACTTGTGCAGCCCGCCCGCTTTTTGCAATATGTCAAGTCCCGGCCGCAAATAGAGATGGTAGGTGTTGCCAAGGATAATCTGTGCCTTCACCTGCTCGCGCAGTTCACTGAAATGCACACCCTTGACGGCTCCCACCGTGCCGACAGGCATGAAGATGGGGGTCTGAATCTGTCCGTGGGCGGTGGTAATCACTCCCGCGCGGGCATCACTCGCCGAGTCGCTATGCTGTATCTCAAACGTCATCCTACCTTTTTCTCCTCTTCCTTTACCTCAAGGTTCAGCGGTTGCTTGACAATCTCGTCAGTCAGGGCAAAATCCCACACATCCTGTACGTTCTCCACATAGTGGAACGTGACGCCTTGCAGATACACCTCGGGAATCTCGTTGATGTCCTTTTCATTCTCACGGCACATCACGATGTCGGTGATACCGGCACGCTTGGCTGCAAGGATTTTCTCCTTGATGCCGCCCACAGGCAGCACTTTCCCGCGCAGCGTAATCTCTCCCGTCATTGCCGTGTTCTTCCTTACCTTACGCTGCGTGAGGGCAGAGGCGATGGAAGTGGCGATGGTGATACCCGCCGAAGGGCCGTCTTTCGGGGTCGCACCTTCCGGCACGTGGATGTGAATGTTCCAGTTATCAAAGATTCTGTAGTCGATACCAAGTTTGTCAGCATGCGCTTTCACGTACTCCAACGCAAGGATGGCAGACTCTTTCATCACGTCGCCAAGGTTTCCCGTCAGCGTAAGCTTTGAGCCTTTACCTTTGGAGAGGGAGGTTTCGATGAAGAGGATTTCTCCTCCCACACTCGTCCATGCAAGGCCTGTCACCACACCCGCATAGTCATTGCCCTGATAGATGTCACGATAGAAAGGCGGTTTGCCGAGCAAGTCCTCTATCTCGTTAGGAGTTATCTTCTTGTAGCTGCTTTCCGGCTCCAAGAGCTGATGCTTGTAGGCTATCTTGCGCAACGCCTTGTTGATCTGTTTCTCCAACTGCCGCACACCGCTCTCACGGGTATATCGCTCGATAATCATCTCGATGGCGGCCTTGTTGAACGACGGTTTCAGGTCGGGCGCATTCAGTCCTGTGTTCTCCAACTCCCGCGGAATCAGGTGGCGCTTGGCTATCTCGTATTTCTCCTCAGTGATATAACCACTCACTTCGATGATTTCCATACGGTCGAGCAACGGGCGGGGGATGGTGCTCAGATTGTTTGCCGTGGCGATGAACAGCACCTTCGACAGGTCGTAGTCCACATCAAGGTAGTTGTCGTGAAAGGCATTGTTCTGCTCCGGGTCGAGCACTTCGAGCAGCGCCGACGCAGGATCGCCGTTGTGCGTGTTCTGCGTTACCTTGTCTATCTCGTCGAGAATGAACACGGGGTTAGAGCTTCCCGCCTTCTGAATACTCTTGATGATACGTCCCGGCATCGCACCGATGTAGGTGCGGCGGTGTCCACGTATCTCGGCTTCATCGTGCAATCCACCGAGCGACATGCGCACATACTTGCGCTTCATGGCTGCTGCTATCGACTTTCCCAAGGAAGTCTTGCCGACTCCCGGAGGCCCGTAGAGACAGATAATTGGGCTTTTCAGGTCGCCGCGCAGTGATAAGACAGCCATATATTCGAGGATGCGCTCCTTCACCTTCTCCATTCCGTAGTGGTCGCGGTCGAGAATACGTTGCGCCCGCTTGATGTTCAGATCGTCTTGGGTGTACTCCAACCACGGCAATGCCACGAAAGTCTGCAAGTAGGTCAGCTGCACGTTGAAGTCGGGGCTTTGCGGATTGAAGTTGTCCAACTTGTCCACCTCCTTGTAGAAAGTCTTCGCGATGTCCTCGGGCCAGTTCTTTCCCTCCGCCTTTTTCAACAGGTCTGCCTTCTCGGGCGATGCCTCGCCGTTACCCATCTCCGCCTGCAGGTTCTTGATTTGCTGTTGCAGGAAGTAGTTGCGCTGCTGCTCGTCGATGTCCTCGCGCGTCTTGTTGCGGATGTCTGCCTTCAGATTCTGCAGGTTGATTTCCCGGTTGATGATCTTCATCGTGCCGAAAAGCCGTTCCTTGATGGTCTCCACCTCCAAGAGTTTGATTTTCTCCTTTACGGTAAACGGCATATTCGAGCAAACGAAGTTGAGCGCCATGATGTTGTTCGTGATGTTCTTGATGGCGAAGGTCGCCTCGTCGGGTATGTCTTCCGACACGCTGATGTAGGTGTTCACCAATGTGCGCAAGTCGTCCATCGCCGTCCTGAATTCCCGGTCGCGCTTCTCTGGCTCTATCTCTGCGATAGGCTCCACGATGGCTTGCAAGCAGGGAATCGACTGGGTGATGCTCAATATCCGCATACGGCCCAATGCCTGCACGATGGCTGTGATGTTGCCGTTGGGCAGCGTCAGCAGCTTCATCACCTTGGCATAGACTCCAGTCTCGTAGAGATCATCCTGCATAGGCACCTCAGTCTCTGGTTCGCGCTGGCAGACGATGCCGATAACGGTGTTCTTCTTCTCTGCCTTCTGGACAAGGAGTTTGCTCGATTCGCGCCCGATGAGCACGGGAGTCACCACGCCGGGGAATATCACCATGTTGCGGACAGGCAGGAGAGGCACGGAACTCGGAGTCTCCACGTTGTTGATTAAATCCTGAAAATCGCCGTCAATATCGGCTATCATCTGAAAAGATGAATTCTTATTTTGATCACTCATGTTTTCTGATATTTCTCTTTTTTGCAAAATTCGGGTGCAAAGTTACAAAAATAGCCACAGATTTCACCGATTTTTCGCTAAGATTATTATTAATCTGTGTTAATCCGTCCGCGCTATTGCGCAATTTGTCTAACTTTGCCGCAGAAATGGCAAACGCATATTTTCAATTCCGCCAATTCACCATCCGACAGGACTGCTGCGCGATGAAGGTGGGAACCGACGGCACATTGCTCGGCGCATGGGCGAGCGTACCACAGGGAAACAGTCGTGTGCTCGACATCGGGACGGGCACGGGACTGATTGGCCTGATGCTTGCGCAGCGTTTCCCGAATGCGGAAATCATGGGCATTGACATCGACGCGGATGCAGTCAGACAGGCACGGGAGAACGTGGCGGCATCACCTTTCGCAGAGCGGGTGACCATCAGCGAGGCAGATGTGAGGCAGATGGACAGCCCCGAATGCTTTGATGCCATCGTGAGTAACCCGCCGTATTTCGTGGATTCGCTGACTTGTCCCGACCAACAGCGCACCACGGCGCGCCACACCGCCACGCTCACTTACGCCCAACTAACGGCAGCGGCTTTCCGACTGCTCCGCCCAGAGGGCATTTTTTCCGTCGTCATTCCCACCGACAGCCTGTCGCAGTTGGAGGCTGAAGCCCGTTTGTGCGGATTCTTTCCAAGCCGCATCTGCAAGGTCAGGACAACCCCGACAAAGCATCCGAAGCGCTGCTTGATTGAATTTCGGAAAGTTCCTGTTGCAGAGATAGATGTATCGGAAGGAATTATAGAGAATAAACCAGGCGAAAGAAGCCCTTGGTATCACGAATTAACACAAGATTTTTATATCAAATGAAAGTTACAGTCTTGCAGCTAAACACGGAGTGGGGGAGTGCCGCCCAGAACATTGAGCGGGCAGAACGATTGATAACCCAGTCGCCCGGTAGCGACCTTTATGTGCTTCCCGAAATGTGGAGCACGGGATTTGCCATCGAACCTTCCGGGATAGCCGAAGACGAGGCAGACAGCATCGCCTTGCAATGGATGAGGAAGGCGGCACGGGAGCATCAGTGTGCCATCTGCGGAAGCCTTGCCATCAAGAGTGATGGTTACCGAAACCGCCATTATTTCATTGACGGGAGAAGCGGCACGGAGCAATATTATGATAAACATCACTTGTTCTCTTACGGCCATGAAGACCAATATTATACGCCCGGAGCGGAACATACCATCGTGGAATACTGCGGTTTCCGCCTGTTGTTGCTCACGTGTTACGACCTCCGTTTCCCTGTTTGGGCGCGCTATTCCGACCGTCTTCAGTACGATGCCGTCATCTGCGTAGCCAACTGGCCAGAGAGCCGGCAGAATGCTTGGCAGATTCTCACGCGTGCAAGAGCCATCGAAAATCAGGCGTATTTCATTGCCTGCAACCGTGTGGGCAGCGACGCGACTTGTCAATATCGTGGTCTGAGTGCTGTCATCAGTCCGATTGGTAAGACGCTCGCATCTTGTCGCCCGAATGTAGAGGAGTCCGCCATAGCGTGCCTTACGCTCGAATCGCTCCATCATCTGCGCGAGAAATTCCCAGTATTGGGGGAGCGGGATATTTTCTGAAATTACGGATTAGATGCTCTCGGAGAGAAATCCAATTCCGCAAACATTATTTATCATAATGTTAATTCTCGTAAAATTAGGCTGAATTCTTATTGAAATGTTAAATCCAATCAAAAACAATGACATTCAACGCTTCAAAACTCGCGTATTTCCAAGTAAATAGTCTGCCGTCCGAAAATACGGGGATTTTGCACAATTACAATCGTTTGAAAATCAAATACTTGCAAAACAAAGACGTTTTTTGATTGTCGAAAACGCTGAAAAATCAGGGCTTTCAGCGTATTTCCCAACACAAAATTCAAGCCAAAATCTCCACGCTACGACTGAAAAAAATCGGATTTTATGCCTGAAAATCTTAGAAATCTGGCATAATTTTACAAAAATTCGTGTTACTTATTGGAGAAAAATAACACGAAAAATGGAAATTAGCAGTATGGAAACTGGGAATTTGAAGCCTCCTTTCTCATCGTTTGGAGGCTTCAAACGGTGAGAATTCAGCCTCCAAACGATCCGTTTACAGCCTTCAAACGAAAAGTATTCAGTCTTGACCCTAAATCTCACAAGCCACCTTCCATGATTTCTATTTCATCCATTCCAAAAGTGTTAAATTTTGAATAGTTTTCTTTACAGTTTCCGAAGTCGTCGCTATCAGCCCTTTTCAATTTCCCAAATAGTTCTTTTGTCTTTTCTGAAATTATTGCTAACTTTGTAGGCGTAAACCAACAATGAGTTATGGCAACAGAAGATATCGTACAGAAATGGCTTGAACATATGCACGAGGACATTAGTGCTGCTGACTGTTTCCTTCAAGGTGGGCATTGGCTCTATGTTGGATTCCTCTGCCATCAGGCTGTGGAGAAAGTCTTGAAAGCCTACTATGTGGCTGTCAATGATGACGATCCGCCTTATACGCACAGCCATACACGCCTACTTAATGTCTGCGGATTGATTGACGAACTGTCTGATGAGCAACTGCGTTTTGTTGCTCACATGGAACCTATGTATATTAAAGCTCGTTATCCTGAGCGTAAAGCAGAAACAGCGCAATCGCTCAACGAGGATGTGTGTCGTTACATATTAAATACAACCAAAGAATTGACACAATGGATAGAACAACGCTTACCAAAGAACAAGCCATAGACATCGTACGGGAATACAAACGCGTAATCACACCACGGTACGCAACTGAGCCGAAAGTCTATATGTACGGCTCATACGCAAAAGGCTACGCTAATCCCGACAGCGATATTGATGTGGCTGTCATAGTGCCAGAACCCGAAATCAGTAATCATTGGGAGCAGTGGGCAGACCTTTGGGGGGATGTCCGCAAAGTCAATGTGCTGATAGAGCCGGTACTGCTCGAAGACCACGAAGACTCGATGCTTTATCGAGAAGTGATGCGCACAGGGGTTGCTGTATAAATAATTAAGAAGAATATGAAACAACTGAGATATTTGCTCTTTGCTCTCGCAACCTTCACACTTGCAGCATGCAGCAGCGATGGAAATGAACTGACGGAGGGAAACATATTTACGGAAAAAGACAAGGCGAATGACTTGTATGAATTGGTGACCGATGTGGCATTTGCGGTGAGTGAGCCTGAAAGCATCGTGGAGTGCCACCTTGACACGACCTATATATACAACTATTCCCAGTCGGCTGTGATGCCCGTGACCTATACGATGTTCGGCGATTTGAAGGACACGCTGTCCATCACCATCACCGATGGAAGTGAATATGTAAGCCGACTGAATCTGCAAGGAGACATCCACTTCCCGTCGAGCATTGCGGATGGTAAGCCATGCTTCAATAAGGAGATGCCGATACTGATGCCCATCGGACAGTCGCAAGCCTTTGTGGATAGTAACATCCTATACAGTTCCACCGCCACATTGGCGCCCCGCACATTCCTGAAATACACAGGAACTTATCACTGTATCGTTAGTTCCTGCACATTCACCGCCTATTACATCGGGCAGAACACGGGCGAAAGGATTTGCGTAAAGGGGACTTTCCGTCATTCACAACCTACTGTCGCCTCCATTAATGGCTCTACTTCAGCATTTGCAGAGATTCATCCAATGGAGTAAACAAAGAGAATCACGTGCTCACAAGGATGGGAAAAGATGCAAAAAGACATGAATAAGGAGATGGAAAGACCGGCATCAATGATGAAGAAGCACGAAAGACCAAAGGTGGCGGTGATAGACCCCAACACCCTCTCGGCGTTGGGACTGAAGGGTATCCTGCAAAACGTGATGCCCATCATGGCGGTCGATACGTTCGGTTCGTTTGCTGAACTGACGGCAAACGAGCCTGATGACTATTTCCACTACTTTGTGGCGATGAACATCGTGTTGGAGAACAAGCCGTTTTTCGTGGAGCGCAGCCGAAAGACCATCGTACTAACCCTCTCGCTCGGCACGCTATCGCAGTTGTCGGAGTTCCACAGTCTGTGCATCAACGTACCCGAACAGGAACTGATTCGCTCGTTGTTGGCATTGGAACAGCACGCGCACGGACGGGGCGAGCATCTGCCCCCGATGCCGCAAGTGTTGCAGCAGAAGATTCTCAGCGACCGAGAGATTGAGGTGATGTCGCTCATCGTGCAGGGCTATATAAATAAGGAGGTGGCAGACAAGCTCAACATCGGACTCGCCACGGTCATCACCCATCGCAAGAACATCATGGAGAAACTGGGGGTGAAGAGCGTCAGCGCACTGACCATCTATGCCGTGATGCACGGCTATGTGGATATCAACAAGATTTAATAGCCCGTCCGATGATTATAGGCGGACGGTAGAGATATCCACCAATCCATTGAGAATCGCGTAAATCGTCAGTCCCGCGGGAGAGTGTATCTGCAACTTCCGCGCGATGTTACGCCGGTGAGTTATCACGGTATTGGTGGAAATGCAGAGGTGATCGCCGATTTCCTTGTTCGACATTCCCTGCACGAGCGACACGATGACCTCCTTCTCCCGGTCGGAGAGTGCGTCGGAGTTCTGCCCCACCCCGCCCTTGAACACCATGTCGGAGATGTTCCTCGATACGTCGCTCTTCTTCTGTAACTGCTCCAAGCGCCGTATGGCAGGCACGAAGATGAGGTCTTCCACCCGCGCATGCTGCCGCAGCCACTCCTCATTGGCATAGATATCATGGAGCGTTGCCATCAGTTGATTGTTGCGCAGCCCGTCGCTCGGCAGATATTTGATGATAAGCAGCTTCAGCTCCCGCAGTTTCTTGTCGGCAGCACCGTGGTGCTTTGAGAATGTCTCCACGGTATAGTCGGTGGCGGGTTTGCCTTCCAAAAGGGTCGTCACGTATGGGAAGAGCGTCTTTTGCTCGTAGCGCATGTGGCGGCGTATCTCGTGCGCATACTCATCATAGAAGCGGAGAATCAGCTTCGCCAAGGAGTCTCCCTCGTTGAGCGACTCGGCAAGTTCCCTGCGGATGAAGGGCAACTGAAAGTCGAGGAAGTAGGCATGGCTCGCCTCAAGATAGTGCATCAGCGTGGGAACGGATAGTTGGGCATCGTCCTCAAACTCGCCGTAATCGTTGATGGTGAAGTTCACCACCGCCAAGAACGTATAGGTATCCACCCCATTGTCCTCACAAGTTTCTTTCACCGTCTTGTCGCCAAAGCCGAGACTGATACCGAAACTGCCCAATGACTGGAGCAGATCGTAATTGTCACGGATGAGCGAAATCATCTTGTCGTCGGCCTCATACATCTTATGGTTCTTCATCCTAATACTCATTTATGATTATCGGTTGCAAAATTATACATTTTCCCGCAATTACACAATAATCAAATTTAGGTATTTTCGTACCACAAAACACCCCGAAATGCCCTCAAAATGCGCATTTCATCATTTTTAGGTATTGCGCTACGGAGGGATTCGCAATACCTTTGCAGCCGCAAAAATCAAGAAAAATATATGAAGAAACTATTTGGAATCCTAACGCTGGCAAGCCTGTTTGCCGCTTCCGCCGCCGCTGCGGAGCCTGACACGCTCGGCTACAACACCTTCCGCTTTGGCGGCTATAGCGAGGCCGTCGCCAACTTCAAGGACTACGGCATCAACCGTTTCTATGGCAATGAGGAGGGAAATCCCAAGCGCAACCATAATACGGTGTCGCTTCCCCGCTTTGTTCTCGCCTTCGATTACAAGTTTACACCGAAGTGGATTCTATCCGCAGAGATAGAATTTGAGTCTGGCGGCACGGGTACGGCGTATGAATTGGAGAACACCGAGAACGGAGAATACGAGACGGAAGTGGAGAAAGGCGGCGAGGTCTGCTTGGAACAGATGCACATCACTCGCCTGATTGTGCCGGCTTTCAACATCCGCGCAGGGCATCTTATCGTGCCCGTCGGACTGAACAACGAGCATCACGAACCGGTAAACTTCTTCGGGACATCGCGCCCGGAAGGAGAATCGACCATCCTCCCCAATACTTGGCACGAGACGGGTATCGCATTTCTCGGCAAGTTCGGCAGGGGCTACGCCTCCTTCGACTACGAGGCAATGATTGTGACGGGACTCAATCCCAACGGCTTCGACCGCAACAACTGGGTGAAGAACGGCAAGCAAGGACTGTTTGAGGAGGACAATCTGACCTGTCCCGCCTATGTCGCGCGATTGAACTACATGGGTGTGCCCGGTCTCTGCGTGGGGGCATCCGTCTATTACTGCGCCAACGTGGGCAAGAATTCCGACAAGCTTATCACATACGATGACCTTGGCAAGCTGCCCATGACCATCTACTCCTTCGACGCACAATATAATAATAGGTATATGACGGCACGTGCCAATTACATTTCCGGCAACGTGGAGAACGCAAGCGGGATAGGCGCAGTGAACAGGCGGCTGTCGAATAAGTCGGGTTACAGCCGTTTGGTGCCGATTGCCAAGCGTGCCGTGGCATACAGCGCAGAGGTGGGACTTAACGTGAAGAACATCTTCCGCACTCATCCCAAGTTCCCCGTAATCTACCCTTTCGCCCAATACGAGTATTACAACCCGCAAGAGAAAGGCGACGGCAACAACGTGATGGATGCGCGCTGTCAGGTCAGCAAGTGGACTGCTGGCATCAACTGGCGACCGCTGCCTAACCTCGTGGTGAAGGCAGACTACACCACAAGGCAGATAGGTACGCACAAGATGTTCGGCACGGGAACGTACAATAGCGAGAACGAGTTTGCCATCGGCATCGGCTATGCCGGCTGGTTCTTCAAGAAGTAATCGGACAAAAGAGCGTAGATAACTACATGACAAGCAATTAACCATTTAATAAATAAGATAAATATGAAGAAGAAACTATTGTTGATGAGTGTCCTTGCCATAGAACTATTCACTATGTCAGCCTGCAGCAGCGACAACGAGAGCAAGACGGAAAACGGTGTGACGATAGCCGACGAAGAGTACGATGCCATCATCACCCAGTATGTGGATGAAGTGGTCATGCCCACTTACGCCGACTTGCTTGCGAAGAATGTCGCGCTTTACCAGACGGTGCTTTCTTTCGGCAACGCACCGTCCGATGTCAACTTCCAAGCCGTGTGCAATGCATGGCTGACGGCACGTGAGCCGTGGGAGTCGAGTGAGGCATTCCTTTTCGGTCCAGTTGCTGACTACGGACTTGACCCAAACATGGATTCTTGGCCGCTTGACCAGGAAGCCATCGTGGGCGTATTGCAGTCAGAGGACTGGAACTCAATGGAATGGACGGGCGACTACGATGAGGATGACGAGTCCATCGAAGAGGTGCAGAGCATCCGCGGCTTCCACACCTTGGAGTTTTTGGCATTCAAAGACGGCAAGGCACGCACGCTGAACGATGTGTCGGAGGACGGAAGTGCCGCCAACATCGTCTATAATGTGGACAATGCCACCGCATGGGCGCAGTATATGCGTAACACCGCAAAGCTACTTGTGGATGATGCCACCACGCTTTACGACACATGGAGCAACAGCTATGCAGCAACATTCAAGAACCACAACGGCGGCGACTATACCAGTGGCATCAGTTGCATCGAGCAGATGATAGACGGCTGCATTGACATTGCGGGCGAGGTGGGCGATGCGAAGATTGGCGACCCTTACAATCTCTATGTGTCGGGAAATACCACGGAAGCACTTTACGCCGTGGAATCGTGGTACAGTTGGCACTCGCGTGACGACTACACCAACAACATCTACTCCATCCGCAATGTATATTACGGCTCGCGCAATGGTAGTGTTCACGCTCATTCGCTGTCAAGTCTCGTGAAGAAATACAATGCCGAGCTCGACACGAAGGTGAAGAATGCCATCTCGGCAGCCGCCAATGCCATCCAAGCCATCCCGCAGCCCTTCCGCAATAACATCAATTCTGCGGAGGCAGCCAATGCGATGGAAGCCTGTGCCGACCTCGTGGATGTGTTGGAGTACGAGTTGAAGCCGTTCCTGACCAATGCCACCAAGTAATCACGGACTTATCTGCCAAGAAATGAACAAAGTCCTGAGACTCTTGATGATGCTCCCTCTCCTCGCGGAATATGCCTGCGAGGAGGGCGAGCAGCTTGATGTGGAAGACATTGACATCCCGCGGGGCTATGCGCTCTCGGCAGGGACGGCGACGGGTTTCTACAACTCTGCCGTGGCATACGACCAGGGTGCGCGTTGGCTTGCCGGTACTTATGCCGCACGTTTCAATACGGGCGACCGCCTGTATGACAACGTAAAGACCTCCAATGAGAACGGACAGGGCGGCGGTCTCGGTCCCGTCTATGCGGGTTACAGTTGTGGAAGCTGTCACCGCAATGCCGGGCGCACGGAGCCAACCTATTGGACGAACTTCAAGAACGGAAGCGATGACGGGTCGGGCAGCTACGGTTTCACCTCCTCACTGATTTACATTACCCGCAAGAACGGGACATTCTTCCCTAACTACGGGCGCGTGATTCACGACCAAGCCATCTATGGTGTCCGCCCCGAGGGCAAGCTCAAGGTGCGGATAGACTCCATGCAGTTCTGTTTCCCCGACGGGGAGAAATACACCCTCTGCGTACCCAAGTGGAGCATTACGGAGTGGTATGCCGATTCCATCAGTCCCGACGACCTCTTTTGTACGGTGCGCATTCCGCTCCGCCATGTGGGTATGGGGCAGATGATGGCACTTGACCCAGCGGAGATAGAGGCACTTGCCGCCAAGAGCAACTACCCCGAGTGGGGCATCAGCGGACGCTGCAACTACATCACCGAGCGGGGACAACTGCGGCTCGGACTCTCCGGCAACAAGGCACATCATGCCGACCTGACCGTGGAGTTAGGCTTTTCAAGTGATATGGGACTGACCAACAGTCGCTATCCCGAAGAAATCTGCGAGGGACAGTTGCAGATGGAGGAAGGCTCGATGATGGGACTCAGTTACGAACAACTCGACTGCACCACGGAGCAGATGGAGTGCGTGGACCTCTATATGCAGTGCCTTTCCGTACCCGCACGACGCAATGTTAATAATCCCGATGTGCAAGCAGGCGAGAAGCTGTTCTATCAGGCGGGCTGCCACCTCTGCCACGTCGTGACGCTCCACACCAAACCGCGAGGCACTACCCTGCTCGCCGGCACCGAAATCCCCTGGCTTGGCAAGCAGACGATACACCCCTACTCCGACTTTCTGCTCCACGACATGGGTTCTGAAATCATGGGCGTGGGACTGAACGATAACTTCGTCAGCGGATTGGCGAGGGGCAACGAGTGGCGCACCACCCCGCTCTGGGGCATCGGACTGCAGCAGAAAGTGAACGGACATACCTACTTCCTGCACGACGGGCGCGCCCGTAACTTCGTGGAAGCCATCATGTGGCACGGCGGAGAGGGCGAAGCCTCGAAAAACAAGTTTAAGAACATGAGCCAACGGGAGCGCGACCAATTAGTGCAGTTCCTCTGGTCGCTGTAATCCCGCAATTATTACGTTCCCAAACATACATAGTCAAGACAAACAATGAAACCAAACAGAATATTCGCCGCCATCGTAGCGGCAATGCTCTCGGCAACAGCCGCCGCAGAGACAACGACGGAAGAAACTACGGCAGAAAGCCAATCCGACAAACTGAATATGGAGAACGGCGTGATTCCCATCGCCGATGACAGAGGTTTTACGCTCCAGTCGCAAGACGGCAGCTTCGTATTCAAGCCCTACCTGTTTATGCAGACTACCGCCAACTTCCGCTATTACGATGACGAGGGCTTGGACAAAGCCTATAATCAAGACAACATCGCTAACTCCGGCTTTGCAATGCCCTACGCCATCATCGGCTTCACGGGCAAGGCATTCGGGAAGATAGACTACAACCTCTGCGTCAATGCGGCTGCCTCGGGCGGCAACGTACTGCAACAAGCATGGATAGACTATGCCGTCAGTCCTGCGGTTCGCTTCCGGGCGGGTAAGTTCAAGACACCCTTCACCCACGCCTATCTGACCACGCTCGGCGAGACGCTTTTCCCCTCGTTGTCGACATCGCTGACGGCAGTCGCCATCCTCCCCTACTCGCTGAATGCCGTAACGCCAAGTATCGGCACAGGCTTTGACCTCGGTGTAGAGATGCACGGTTTCATCGCCGGCAAGTTCGGCTATGAGGTTGGACTGTGGAATGGAACAGGCGCGGGGCAGAATGGGGCAACCAAGACCGCCAGCGACGACCTGCACATTCCCTCCCTACTCTATGCCGGGCGACTGACCTATCAGCCCAAGGGAGCCATGCCCCTGACGCAGGGCAACCCGAAACTGCTGCACGAGGACAAGATGCTCGTGGGCGTGAGCGCCAACTACAACGTGGAATCGGAGAACGAATCGACCAATGACTTCCGTGCCGGCGTGGAGTTCGCCATGCTGAAGAACAAGTGGTACGTGGGCGCAGAGGGATACTATATGCGCATCGGCTTCACCAAACGACAGAAGATTGACGAGGCATATAACTACTGGGGAGGCTATGCGCAGGCGGGTTATTTCGTGAGTCCGCAGGTGCAACTCGGACTGCGCTATGACTTTTTCGACCGCAACGGCTCGGGCAAGGATGGCATTCTGAACATGCCCGCCGTGAGTATGAACTACTTCGTGCCAAAGACAAATATCAAGTTGTCTGCCATGTATCAGTACATCGGTCGCACGGGTCATGCGACACAGCTCGACCGCGATATGGATGACCTCGGTATCTCGACCCATACGGCTCAGGTGATGCTGCAATATGCTTTTTGAACGGAAAAATTTGGATATTCGTATGAAAAGGCATAACTTTGCATCTCTCTTTCTCGCCGCCCTGCCCTTGCTCGCATCGTGCGACGACGGGCGGATTTATCCCGAGACCGTGGCGGCACAGGAGGGAAAGGCCGTAAAATTAGAGGGAGTGCTTGAGGGAATGGACAGCTGGTCGGGCAGCTACCATCTCGCCATCGCGGGCTTCTCGGACGGCAACGGTGAGTATGCGGACATTTCCAAGATTATCACCGCCACCGATGTGCAAGACGGCAAGGCGAGCATCGTCTTGTCGGGCATCAAGGAGGACATCGTCGAGGTGAGGCTCTGCGTGCTCGACCGCTTGCGCCGGCACATCGTCACTTTCGAGAGCGTGGATGTGACTGCTGCCTCCGACACCGTGCGGATGAATGTGGGAACGCGCAACGTGGGAATGTTCGGTGCTATTCAGCAGTCTGTGTTCAACACCACCTGCGCCAACTGCCACGGCGCATCCAACGAAGCGGCGGCAGGGCTATACCTCACCGAGGGAAGGAGCTACGCAGCGATGGTCGGACAACCGTCATCGAAGGTGGAAGGCCGCCACATCGTAGAGCCTGCCGCGGCAGACAAGAGCGTGCTTTATCAGGCACTTGCCGGCGACATTAGTGCCGCATGGCGCTACAACCACCAGTCGGAAGTGACCTCAACGGATATGTTGCTGCTAATCAGCAATTGGATTAATAACGGAGCAAAAGAATAAGACAAGATATGACAAGACTACAAACCCTTCAGTTTGAGAATGCGTTTGCCGAGATATTTCAGTTCGACGGAGGAACGGAGGTAAGGGAATACCACGTGATGGTTCACGTGGCGGACAGCCGACTGCCCTACTCCCGTCAGTTGGAGGCATTGCTCAATGCCTACGACAGCATCGTCGCAGAGCATCTGCAAGGAGCGCATGCCGTGTTCAAGCGGTATTTCCTCAGTGATGCTGCCAACCAGGCCGACGAGGTAACCCTTGCCGACATGAGCGACTGCGCCAAGAGCATCATACAGCAAGCACCGCTCGACGGAACGAAGATTGCACTCTGGGCTTACCTGATGACGGGCGTGCGGACGGGCTTGGGAAAGAGCGGATTGTATGAGGTGAGCCACAGCGATTACCGCCATCTGTGGAATGGCAGCGCCTGTAATATGGCTGCCAACTCGGAATACCAGACGCGCCTGCTCTTCAACGAATACAATATGCAACTCATTGAAGAGGGCTGCACGGTGAAAGACAACTGCATCCGCACGTGGTTCTTCGTGAATGACGTGGATTTGAACTACGGCGGCGTGGTGCGCGCCCGTAACCAGTTCTTCTTTACGCAAGGCCTTACACAGGACACGCACTTCATTGCCTCCACCGGCATCGGCGGGCGGCAAGCCGACCCCAACGTACTCTCGCAGATGGATAACTATGCCATCGCGGGCATCAAGGAGGCGCAGGTGAAATACCTCTACGCGCCTACGCACCTCAACCGCACGAGCGACTACGGCGTGAGTTTCGAGCGGGGCACATACATAGACTATGGAGACCGCCGTCACGTATTTATCTCCGGCACGGCAAGCATCAACAACAAGGGCGAGGTGATGTATCCGAAGGATGTCGTGCGGCAGACCCACAGGATGTGGGAGAACGTAGAGGCACTACTTGCCGAGGCGGACTGCACGTTTGAAGAGGTCGGCGAGATGGTGGTCTATCTGCGCGACACGGCGGATTATGCAGTGGTGCGCGACCTCTTTGAGGAGCGTTTCAAGGGCAAACCATACGTTATTGTCCATGCGCCCGTCTGCCGACCGGGTTGGTTGATTGAGATGGAGTGCATGGCTGTAAAGGCGATTGAGAACAAGGAGTTTGCGCCGTTCTAAACCATGAAAGCCATCCGCCTGACTTTTGCCGTCGTACTCATTGCCCTGCTTGTGGTGATGGGGTGCGCCACGTTCATCGGTCAGGCGCACGGTTCAGTCTATGCTTCTGAACGGATATATGCTACGCCGTGGTTCTTCGGGCTGTGGACAATACTCGCATTGCTCTCGGTTTTTGTCATGTGGAAAGCGCGGTTGTATAGGCGGTTGGCAGTCTGCACCCTCCACGTGTCTCTCCTTATTATATTATTAGGGGCAGCCGTCACGTGGTTTACCGCCGAGGAAGGCGTGATGCACATCCGTCAGGGCGTGACCGAAAACCAGTATCTGAGCGGGAATCGGGTGAAGTCCCTACCCTTCTCACTCCGTCTCGACAGTTTTCAGATAGAATACTATCCCGGCACGGAAGCGCCTTCTGACTTCGTGAGCCATGTGACGCTCGATGCGCACAAGCCGTCAGCCTCTCTCCATCGCATATCGATGAACAACATCCTGCAAGCACAGGGCTACCGCATCTTCCAGTCTTCTTTCGACAACGACCTGCAAGGCACTATCCTCACCGTGCGCCACGACCCTTACGGCACACCGCTTACTTACTGCGGTTATGCCCTGCTCGGCCTTTCCATGCTGTGGGTGCTGCTTTCACGAAAAGAGGAGTTCCGACGGTTGTTGCAGTCACCCGCACTGAGGCGCGGACTTGCTATCACCGCCTTACTGATGATGGGAGCGCAACTGACAACGGCGGATGCCCGTAGCATCCCCACCATCACGAAGGAAAAGGCAGACAAGGCAGCGACGATGCAGATTGTCTATAACGACCGCGTTGCCCCATTCAGCACCCTCGCCCACGACTTTACGCAGAAGATTTACGGCAAGAGCAGTTACAAAGGACTTACCGCCGAGCAAGTGGTCTATGGGTGGTTGTCGCGCCCCGATGTATGGAAAGACGAGCCAATCATCCGCATCAAGGATGCAGACCTATGCCGTCGGCTTGGCATCGAGGGACATTATGCCTCTCTTGCACAACTTTTCGATGGCGATGCTTATAGGCTCTCCTCACCCGAATACCAGCCTTCTGACAAGGCCGTCCGTGAGTTGGATGAGAAAGTGGGACTGATTATCATGCTGACATCCGACCGTCTTTTTCATCCTTTGCCTGACAGCGTTAAGCCACTCCCCGAGGCGAAAGTCCGTGCGGAAATCATCTACAATGAAGTGCCGTTCAGCAAGATATTGTTCATGGCAAGTCTTACGCTCGGTTTTCTCTCCTTTTTCTTGATGCTTTACGAGGCGGTCAGCCGTAGGCGCATCCCATACGCCCGTCATCTTTTCGGTGTATTGCTTTGGGCTGTGTTCCTGTTCCACCTCCTCGGTTACTGCTTGCGATGGTACATCAGTGGGCGCATCCCGCTCGGCAATGGTTACGAGACCATGCAGTTTCTTGCCCTCTGCATCCTCGCTGTCACACTGTTACTTACATCAAAATTCTTAAAGTTTGACTTCATTATGCCCTTCGGCTTTCTGCTCTCGGGCTTTGCGCTGCTCGTCAGCTACCTCGGACAGATGAATCCGCAAATAACGCACCTGATGCCTGTGCTTAGTTCTCCCCTGCTCAGCGCCCATGTCAGCATCATCATGATGTCCTATGCGCTGCTCGCCTTCATGATGCTCAACGGCATCTATGCCCTCCTGCTCTCCGTGTTCCGTAGGCAGACGGACATCGAAGCGCTGACCATTCTCAGTCGCCTGATGCTCTACCCTGCCGTGTTCTTTCTTGCTGCGGGCATCTTTCTCGGTGCAGTCTGGGCAAACGTGTCGTGGGGGCGTTACTGGAGTTGGGACCCGAAAGAGGTGTGGGCACTCATCACCATGCTTGTCTATGCCGTTCCCCTGCATCAGCAGAGCATTCCCGCCTTCCGCCGCCCGAAACTCTTCCACACCTATTTAATTATTGCCTTCCTCACCGTCCTCATGACTTATTTCGGGGTAAATTACTTCCTCGGCGGCATGCACTCCTACGCCTGATTTTCATCCCCAATCTCGTCTGATTCCAGCCCTTATTTCTCTTGATTTCCTCCCGAATTTCTCCTGATTTCCTTCCCAAATTCGGCACTTCTGAAAGGAATGCCTTCTACGACTCGTTCCGATGCTTTCCACGAGTCAAAGGAATATCTCCTACGACCCAAAGGAGATATTCCTTTACCCCCATAGGAAGCATTCCTTTCACTCGTAGATGATATTCCTACGAGCGGTAGAAATGCCTCCTTCTGCTGCAATCTTTTTTGCCTTCCATTTTTAATCCCCATTTTGTGTTGTTTATCAGAAAATTATTGCTATCTTTGCAGACGATTCTCGGAGTCCGAGCTTGACCGAGGCACGGCGGAAGTGTCCGTTCCTAAGCCTAAGTTAGAAAGGTTTGTGACTTACTCACGCTGGCTGTGGTAAACACACCATCCGCAGCATAGTCGGGAGGGAAGAGGATTACTATATTTAGAAAGCGTTTATCATACGCTTTGTTCTTGGCGCATTGAAATCTCGCAAGTTTCAGATATTGTCATGAACTAAGCAACGGTAGATGCTCATGGGATAGTTGTATATACATCCTAACTCTATGTCAATGCATTGGTCGTCCCCTTACGGGTATGTTATGATGTAGCGATGTAGCATTTAGGATATTTATATAAACTAATCGGCGTGGGTTCTGCGTTGCTCGTTCAACAATATCGGGCAATGCGAGAGCCTCAATGCGTGGGACGAGTGACAGATACGGACTTCCACGCTTTTTTGTATAGTTAAATAACTAAGCCATTATTATTAACGCTGAAGTTTGGGAGTTCGCGGATGCAGAAACAATTATTATGAAAGTAATTGATTGCTTTTGGGAACAAAAGAACATCGGGAAGAAAACCATTGAGATCTCTATTGAGGAAGCGGATCGATACGATAGTGCACAGATTTCACAAGTGGCTCAACATTATGAATATATCGTGGTAAAAGTCCCCATGAATAAGCCTGAGTTCAATATTGGACTTGGTGATATTGGCTTTGTGTGTATAGAATCCCAACTGAATGTGGGAATAAAGATGATAGACTTTAATTTCTCAAAAGTGTCTCACCTATATGATGACACTTCGTATGAGATTGTAGATAGTCAAGAATCTTTGCAGTCAGTAATAACCAACATACAGCCAGGGATGTTCTCTACTGACAGAATCGCAATTGATTCCCAATTCGGAGAGGATATTGGATGTCAGCGTTATATCAATTGGATTATGACAGAGTATAACAGCAAGAAATCTGAACTTATTAAAGTAATATACAAGAATGAGCACGTCGGATTTATGCTCATTAGACGAGAAGGAGAAATCATACATTTACTATTAAATGGTTTGTATAAGCCATACCAAAGAAAAGGATTAGGAATGCTAACCCCTGCATCCCCTATGATGTATGCAAAAAAGGCATCCTTATTAATAACACAAGAAGAAACAAGTATATCTTCCAACAATATACCAGTTGTGAAACTCTATAATAGGTTAGGATTCCAAATCCTCCACCAAACATACGTTTTCATAAAGCATCATACATAACCGATTAGGCAGCCAAATTATGTTGTCTGATAACATCAGACAACAGTTCCCGCATGTAGTTGTTCTATGGGAAAAATTAAATCCCAATTCTTCCCCCATACGATGTTACCATTCTCAAGTGTAAAGCGACTGAACTTGCGGGGGTCAAGATACTTGTTATACTGTGGGTGAGGATGAAGACGAATAAACTCTCCAATATCCACCGTCTGGGCAGTGTTGTCACTGAATAGCAGATTTACGGTCAGATTTCCCGCATCCGTCGCACTCTTAATGTATAGTCTTTCCATAATTCCCCTCAATTAAATCTTTTTCTTGATGTTAGTGCTTCTTACCGTTTGTTTCAGCACAAAAAACTTAATCCATTTATCGATAATGTTCTTATGATATTTGCGGATGAATTCATCTGCCGTTTTCTTCTCTTTTTCGGACAGTTCCTCTGCCCCACTCTTTTGCCTAACATGAAGTTCTGCAAGTTCCCCATTCTGCATGATTAAGTCAAAGATGCTTTCTCTGCCGCCATGCATTACATGAACATGAATCGGCTCATGCTCATTAGAATAGAAGTAGAAAATAAATCCGAAATACTCAAATATCTTTGGCATAGCTATCTTTTATTGTCGAGTTACGGGGACAAAGATACAGTAAATTTCTGAGAATACTGCTATAAAAAAGAAAAAGGTGGCACCTTAGTATGATAAGATACCACCCTGCTGCAATAATCCGCTTTGTTATTTCGCGTATGCCACGCTTCTTGTCTCGCGGATGACCGTAATCTTCACCTGTCCGGGATAAGTCATCTCGTTCTGAATCTTGGTGGCAATCTCACCGCTGAGTGCCTCGGTCTCGGCATCAGTCATCTTGTCTGCACCGACAATGACGCGCAACTCGCGACCTGCCTGGATAGCGTAGGTCTTGGTAACGCCGGGATAACTCATGGCGATAGCCTCAAGGTCGTTCAGGCGCTTGATGTATGCCTCTACAATCTCACGACGGGCACCGGGACGTGCGCCGGAGATGGCATCACACACCTGTACGATGGGCGCAAGGAGCGTCTGCATCTCCATCTCGTCATGGTGCGCTCCGATAGCATTGCAGATATCGGGCTTCTCCTTATATTTCTCTGCCAACTTGGCACCATAAATGGCGTGCGGCAACTCGCTCTCCTCATCGGGCACCTTACCAATATCATGCAACAGACCTGCACGCTTTGCCTTCTTGGGATTCAGACCCAACTCGGAAGCCATGACCGCACAAAGATTGGCAGTCTCACGGGCGTGCTGCAACAAGTTCTGGCCGTAGGATGAACGATATTTCATCTTACCAATCATACGGATGAGTTCGGGGTGCAAACCGTGGATACCGAGGTCAATCGTGGTGCGCTTACCCGTCTCAATAATCTCGTTGTCAAGCTGCTTCTTCACCTTCGCTACCACCTCCTCGATACGTGCAGGGTGGATGCGACCGTCGCTGACAAGCTGATGGAGCGCCAAGCGGCAGGTCTCGCGGCGAACGGGATCGAAGCCAGAAATAACAATGGCCTCGGGCGTATCATCCACCACAATCTCAACGCCTGCGGCGGCCTCAAGTGCGCGGATGTTGCGACCCTCGCGACCGATGATGCGGCCCTTCACCTCGTCGTTGTCAATGTGGAACACGCTGACCGAGTTCTCGATAGCCGTCTCGGTCGCCACGCGCTGAATGGTCTGGATGACAATCTTCTTTGCCTGTGCGTTTGCGTTGAGCTTCGCCTCGTCCATGATTTCATTGACATAACTGGCGGCAGCAGTTTTAGCCTCGTCTTTCATCGCCTCCACAAGGCGCGCCTTGGCTTCCTCTGCGCTGAGACCAGACACCTCCTCCAGCATGGCACGCTCTTTCTGCTGCATCTTGTCAAGCTCCTCACTCTTGATAGCAAGCAGTTTCTTCTCGTTGTCGAGACGGCTCTGCTGACTGTCAAGTTCACTCTTGCGGCGGTTCAGGTCGTCCTGACGCTGATTGAGGGAAAGTTCGCGCTGCTTGAGCTTGTTCTCCATCTGCTGGTGCTGCTGGTTATGCTGCTGCATCTCCTTCTCAAGCTCGCTCTTCTTATTGAGGAACTTCTCCTTAACCTCCAACAATTTCTTCTCCTTGATGACCTCTGCCTCTTTCTCGGCAGTATCCATCATCTCCTTGTATTTCCCTTTGATGACGTATCGGAATACAAGATAACCGCCGACGCCTCCGAGAACGAGGGCTCCGGCAGCAATCAATAATACAAATATTAAATCCATAATTCTATAATTTATAAAAGGTATATTCTCACTTTAGAGCTTCCTCGATTTCAGAAGTCAGCTTCGTGAGAATATTCATGAAGGGCTGGGTATCGTTCTTGCTCCGCTCCCTTTCATACATCAAAGCTATGTCTATCAGCGTCATAAGCGCAACCGTGTGGTCGCCCTTCTCTTTATTATACACCTTCGCATACGCATTGTAGCGGTCGGTGATGAGCTTTGCCGCCCTACGATAGGACTCCTCGTCAGCGCGCCTAACGGTCACCGCGATGTCCTGATCATAGACATGTAGCGTGATATTTAGTTTCTCGTTGTCCACTTCTTCTGTCGCTTGCTCTCGTTTTACTCTTCGTCGCTTAAGATAGCAATGCACTTATTGACATCCCTGATGAGCTTTGTGAGGCGGGCCTTCGCACCTTCAAGATCCTTGTCGGTAATCTCCACGATCCTCGCCATCTTCAGGGCATTGTAGTCGTTGTCCGCCTGAGCAAGCCGATCCTTCAGCTGCTGGATATCCTGCATGTTCTTCCTGACGCACGCCTGCAAATCCTCGTTCTCCTCCTTCAGTTCCTGAAAACGGAGAAGCATCTGCCGCACGCGGGTCTCGAACACTGCTAATGTCTGCTCATTCGGAGTCATACATAACTATTTAGTCCACAAAGTTATATATTTTTATGCTTAAAGAATTGCCTTGGCTCTATCTTTTAAGCTTTTTTATTACTTGTCATCGCCCGATGGTCTCGGCTCTTTCTTGGCGAGCATGACCACCCGATAGACGAAATTGGTCACCCATTTCTGGGAGAAGCCAAGTTTGTTGGCGTACTGGCGCACAGCCACAACGGTCTTGATGACATCCGGCTCCTTGAAGTCGTTCTTGTTGAAGATGTCGTTGATGGTCTTCTCCGTCATGCCATAGAGCGCCTTTTTCATGAACCCGGGCAAGCGGAGCTTGAACTTCATCAGATTGCCCGTGAGCATCATCAGATCCTGCGTGAATCCCTGAAACTGCGCGAGATAGGTCTGCGCATCCTGCACTTTCTTGCAGCGCTTGCGAAGACTCTGGTCAATCTCCTTGAAGAAATCGTCGTCCATGTCATACATGGTCTTGAGCATGTTCTTACAACGGCTGCGCTCCCCCACACCGAGCTTGTTGTTCACCGTGGGCACCTTCAGTGTTGTTTTGAAGATACGCAGGTCGGGCAAAGCGGCGAGGTTCGTTATACCGAGGTCGGCTGCCATCGCCGCCTGGAAGTAAACGCGGATAAGGGTCATGAAATCCTCCATGCCACCCGTGCGCTGTTCCTCCTTCTTTCCAAAGATTTTATTCCAAAATGCCATATTAATTCCTTAATGTTTAATGAAAATCGTCTGCAAAGTTAATAAAATTAATCTATAAAGGGCATAATGTGATGAAATAAATCAACTTTTTGCCGTATTTGCATCTTTCGTGTGTATTTTTCGCTATCTTTGCAGCCAACAAACAATCATAGCAAATGAAAGGTATCGTATTAGCAGGTGGTTCAGGCACTCGCCTCTACCCCATTACCAAGGGAATCTCCAAGCAGCTGATTCCCATCTTCGACAAACCGATGATCTACTATCCCATCTCAGTGCTGATGCTTGCGGGCATACGCGAGATTCTGATTATCTCCACGCCTCACGACCTGCCGGGATTCCGCCGATTATTAGGTGACGGCAGTGAGTTAGGCGTGCATTTCGAATATGCCGAGCAGCCTTCACCCGACGGGTTGGCACAGGCATTCATCATCGGCGAGGAGTTCATCGGCGACGACAGCGTGTGCCTCGTGCTGGGCGACAACATCTTCTACGGCTCTGGCTTCACGCAATTGCTTCGCCAGAGTGTCCAGAATGCGGAGCGCGACGGACTTGCCACGGTGTTCGGTTATTACGTGAACGACCCAGAGCGCTATGGCGTGGCGGAGTTTGATAATGAAGGCAACTGTCTCAGCATCGAGGAAAAGCCAGAGCATCCAAAATCAAACTATGCCGTAGTCGGACTCTATTTCTACCCCAATAGCGTGGTGGAAATCGCCAAGAATATCAAGCCGTCAGCACGCGGTGAGTTGGAGATTACCACGGTCAATCAGGAGTATCTGGCACAACATATCTTGAAAGTACAGACGCTTCAGCGTGGCTTCGCATGGCTTGACACCGGTACGCACGATTCACTCTCCGAGGCTTCCACATTCATTGAAGTGATTGAGAAACGCCAAGGATTGAAAGTGGCTTGTTTGGAGGAGATTGCCTACAAGCGTGGTTGGATTACTGCCGAACAACTTGTAGAGCTTGCCAAGCCTATGATTAAGAACGACTACGGGCAATATCTGATGAACCTTGCCAAGTAAAGAGAATCCCCAAGAGTCTGCCAACCAGCTCTTGGGGATTATTATGCCATGTTGTTTCGCTAACCAGGCTTCTTATTCCGATAAAATCACTTCTTATTCTGCTAACATTACTTCTTATTCTTCGGAGCAGGCTTGTTGAACTCTGCCACGGCACGGACAAGAGCACTGGGATTACCCATGTCGAACATCTTGCCCTTCAGACGGACACCCATCATGCCGCTTTTTTTCCGAACGGCCTCCAAAGCTGAGGTCAGTTCTATCTCACGGGTGTAGTCACCCTCCGCCTCTGCCTGCTGAATGTCGGCATACAGCTGGGCAAACACCTCAGGCGTAAGGATATATTGACCGAACACGCTGTAATACTCCTTCTCGCCCTGTGCGTTCCGCACACCAAGATATTCTTCCGCATAACTTGCCTTGGGTTTCTCCACCATCGCGTTCACATTGAGTATCGTGCGGTCTTTATCTTCCCAGACACCATGAAGAATTCCATAGTGACTCACATCTTTAATAGGAACGCTGTGAATGCTGACCATCAAAGAGTTATACCGCTCATACTCCTCAACTAACTGGAGAGCGCAAGGTTTGTTAGTCTCGCTGCGATATAGTGTGTCGCCCAAGAGAAGCAGCACTGGCTCGTTGCCGGCGAAATGAGCCGCCTGATAGACGGCATGACCAAAGCCGCGCTTTTCCTTCTGATAGACATAGCGCAGACGCTTGCCGATGCTTAGTATTCGGTTCTCATACTCCTGCGCCTCAGGATTGAGCTTGTTCAGATGCTGCTCAGCGAGCGGACGCTCGAAATAATCCGCATACTGCTGACGCTCCTCCTCAGAGCCTAATACAAGACAAATCTCCTCAATGCCACTCTTGATAAGCTCCTCAAGCAAAATCAGGATAACAGGGCGCACCATCCCATCGGGACATGGCATCGGGAAGAAATCTTTCTTCAATGCGCGGGTGGCAGGATAGAGACGGGTGCCAAAACCAGCAACGGGGATGATGGCACGCCTTACGGTATGCACGGGCTTGATAGTCAGCGTATAGGCACGCATGCCCTCCGAATTGAGATAGTCCTGCAATTGCTGCTGAGCCTCCTCGCTACGGGCAAGGAACTGAACGGAGCCATCACCATGAGAACCTACACCCTTACCGCCCCATACAAGCGGCTGAATCTTCGGGTCTTGGAGTACGCTATGAAGCTTCGGTGCCCAAAGGGCGGGCGACATCGGTGCAACCTGCGCGTCAAAGATGGCTTCCGCCTCCGTCATCAGCTTACCGAGTTCCTCTACCTTTCCTTCCTTCATATACGTGGCGGCCCGCTCGATGATTTCCAGATTACGCACACCAAGTGCTTCATGCTCCGCACGTTCCGCCTCGTTGCTTGGGAAAGGATAAGCCTTGTTCAGGTCGGAAAGGATGCGGATGGTATCTTTCTCGGCGCAAAGGTCAGCAAACACCCAATACAGATGCTTCTTCACGTTCAGCGAGCGAACTTCAATCTCGTCGCCGTCAAAGGTCATCAGGTTGGGCTTCACACCAAAAGCACAAGCCTGATCAAGACGACCACAACGGCTATTGGTGCGCAATTCACCGAGATAGGCGATGTTCATCTCGCCAAGCGTATTGAGGTTCAGGTTATATAGCAAGTTGAACGCGCGCGCAACAAGCACACAGATGGCGGCAGAGCTTGAAAGGCCACTCTTCATAGGTAGTGTCATCCCCGTGATACGGATTCGCACGCCTCCCACCTTATACCATTCTAACATATAGGATGCCACTCCGGCACAATAGCAGAAGAAGCTGCCCGACTTGGCGATGCGCTTCAATTCAATTTCATCCATTCGGCAAGAGAAGTCTTGCCACTGCTCGTTGATTTCCGGCGCATCACTATATAACTCGAAAATGGTGGATTTTTCTACCTCGGCATAGATGCCCTGCTCTATACCCGTCACGATGGCAGCACCCATAGCGATATCCGCATTCATCGTGCGGTAATGGCCTGCCCAGTCTGTATGCTCACCAAAAAGGCACAATCGCCCAGGGACAAATAATTTTATCATATCGGTTCTGTATGTTTACAGAGCACAAAGATACGCATTTTTACTTATAGAACGTATTTCAAGCAGCAGAAAAATCACTTTTTCATGATTTTTCTTTGTTGTTTTATCAAAAATACATACTTTTGCACCCAGATATAACTCAACAAAACAGATTATTGCCTATAAGAAGACTTTACTCAGACAAAAAGAACAGAGTATGAGTATGTACGAGAGCATGACCGACGAGCAGTTGGCATTGAGCTACATTGAAGGCAATAACAAGGCATTCGATGAGATTTTATTGCGCCACAAAGATCAGGTCTTCGGCTATATTATGTATGTGGTGAAAGATGATGAAGTGGCCAACGACTTGTTTCAGGAGACATTTCTGAAGGTCATCACGAAATTGCAGAATGGCAAATACCGTGACAATGGCAAGTTTGCTTTCTGGCTGATGCGCATAGCGCACAATGTGATTATCGACCACTACAGGGCGCAAAGGAATGACCCCTTCGTGGAGCCAACCAAGGATAATGACCTGCAAAACCTTCATGCCGCATCCATTATCGATACAGACCATGAAAGTGAGTTGGCTGCTGCCCAGATACTGAAAGATGTAAAGCGGATGATGAACGCCTTGCCAGACTCACAGCGAGATGTCGTGTTCATGCGGTTTTTCCAGCAACTCTCGTTTAAGGAGATTGCTGAGCAGACGGACGTCAGCATCAATACGGCATTAGGCCGCATGCGGTATGCGCTCATCAACCTGCGGAAGATGACCCGGCAATACGATATTATCCTTACCACGCGATAGAGAATAATATTGCAACACTACTGCCACAGAACTTATTTGAGTGCGCGCAGACTATTGATAACCTGCTCCGGCTCAGAAGCATTGAAGATGTAGCTGCCACTGACAAGCACATCTACTCCCGCAGCCACAAGGCGCGGAGCGGTTTCTTGCTGTACTCCCCCATCAACCTCAATCAAAGTCTTGCAACCCTTCTCTGCAATCATCTGACGGAGGCGCTTCACCTTGCTAATCGTGTTCTCAATGAACTTCTGCCCGCCAAAGCCAGGGTTTACACTCATCAGCAACACCATATCCACATCCTCAACGATATCCTCAAGCACAGATACCGGCGTAGAGGGATTCAATGTGACACCGGCCTTCATACCCGCATCATGAATCTCCTGAATCGTGCGATGCAGATGAACGGATGCCTCATAATGCACATTCATCATCATGGCACCTAATTTGGCGGTCTGCTTGATATAACGCTCCGGGCGCTCTATCATGTAATGCACATCCAACGGCTTGCGGCATGCTTTTGCCACAGCCTCAAGGACAGGGAAGCCGAAAGAGATGTTAGGAACAAACGAGCCATCCATCACATCAAGATGAAGCCAGTCAGCCTCACTGCGGTTAATCATCTCAATGTCCCGCTCAAGATGCAGGAAATCGGCGGCAAGTAATGATGGTGATACCAATGCCATAGTAATTTCAGTTCAGGCAGCAAGCCTGCTTAATGGTTGAACGATAAGTGTAGGCAATTTGCCGAATTACGTTGAGCGTCTGCTCTTTAGGTTTAAATTCTTCAGAAGTAAAATGCTCCATAGGCAATCTATTTAATGTTAGTGATATACCTTAGAAACGCATACTCCTTTATTTTATTATGCATTCTGCAATATTTTTATTTCCATTCAGGAAATCTTTGGCCGCCATGCGCTTCTTACCGGCGGGTTGAAGCTCATCAATCTGCAGCAGTCCGTTGCCAGTCATCACGCAGAGTGTTTTCTTATCTATGACGATTGTACCAACGTTTCTATCGTTTGGGCTTTGGTGCGCAACTTTTGTCGTCTTAAAGATTTTCAGGATTGTTTCCTTTCCATCGGGGGACAACAAAGTAGTCCATGCACCGGGGTATGGACTTAATCCCCTCACAAAGTCATAGACTTGCTTGGCAGATTGTGTCCAGTCTATCTCGCAAGTCTCCTTGAATATCTTCGGCGCATGATGAAGGGTTGTATTGTCTGCCGTGAGTTGCTCTTGGGGAATTGACTCGGGATGCCCATCGGATTCAATGATGCGCTGTAAGGTACTCAGACAAATATCCGCACCTAATCGCATCAGACCGTCATAAACATACTCCACATCAGCATCATCGGGAATATCAAAAGGCTTTTGCTCAATGATGCGACCTGTATCAATATCCTTATCCAGGAAGAAAGTCGTGACACCCGTCTGCGTCTCGCCATTGATAACAGACCAGTTGATGGGAGCAGCACCACGATATTGGGGCAACAATGCCGCATGGACATTAAATGTGCCATATTCAGGCATTGCCCAAACAATCTCAGGGAGCATACGGAAGGCAACAACCACTTGAAGATTTGCCTGATAGCCACGCAACTCCTCTACAAATTGCGGATCTTTCATCTTTTCTGGTTGCAGTACGGGAAGGTGATGCTCCAACGCAAATTTCTTCACTTCCGAGGGTTGCAATACACTCCCGTGTCTGCCTACAGGCTTATCCGGCTGTGTAACCACTGCCACCACGTTATAGTCATTCTCCACCAAAGCCTTCAGTGTCTCTACCGCGAACTCAGGTGTGCCCATGAATATGATGCGTAAATCTTCTTTCTTCATTGTCTGTCCTCCATTCTCTAAGATGTCTGTATTCCGCGCTATGGTTAGTCCTCACTCATGTCTGCCACCATCTTCCGATACATAGTAAACACACGCTGACGGGATATGTAGCCTTTCAGATGCTTCTCCGCATCAAGTACGGGAAGCCAATTTGCGCCCGTGCGGTCGAAAGTCTGCATCACATCTGCCATCGGTACGGTATCGTTCAATAATGCTTTCGGTTCCGTCATCAGCTGAGAGGCGGTGAAATGATGGTATAGCTCTATTCGAAATACCACGCTACGGATTTTCATGATGTCAATCTCACCAAGCAGCGTGCCCGCAGGGTCAAGCACGGGAAGCACCGTAGAGTGGCTACGGCTGATTTTATGCACAATCTGCCCCAACTTCATGTCAGGCGTAACGGAAAGATAGTCGCGCTCAATCACCGAGTCAAGATTCATCAAGGTCAGCACGGCATGGTCAGTATGATGGGTCAATAGCTTGCCTTGCTTGGCGAGTCTTGCCCCATAGATGCTATGCGGCTCAAAAATAATGATGGTCAGATAAGCACACACGCTGACAATCATCAGTGGCATGAATAGACTATAGCCGCCCGTGAGTTCTGCGATAAGGAAGATGCCCGTGAGCGGGGCGTGCATCACGCCCGACATCAAACCCGCCATTCCCAGGAGGGAGAAGTTCTTTTCAGGGATATAGTTGCCTATCTGATGAATGTTCCAAAGGCGAGAAAAGAGGAATCCCGTGAGGCAACCTACGAACAAACTTGGTGCGAAAGTACCGCCACAACCTCCACCGCCATTGGTGGCACTGGTGGCTATCACCTTCATAGCTATCACAAGTGCAATATAAAGTAGCAGATACTGGTTTGAACCTGCCCATAGCGAGTTGTTGAGCACCTGATTCCAGTCAGCCTCTGTCTGGCCATTCAGTAGCAGGTTAATGCTAATGTATCCCTCGCCATAAAGGGAGGGAAATATGAATATCAGCAAGCTCAGTACCACACCACCGATGGCGAGTTTCACGTGCGGATGGTCATTGTATCTACGGAACACATCCTCGCAGGCACTCATCATACGGATGAAGTAAAGAGATACAAAACCGCAACAGATACCAAGAAGGATACAAGCAGGAATGCGCTCCACAGACCAGTCGTCATCAAGATGGAAGGAGAATAGAGAGGCATTGCCACTAAAGATATAAGTGAAACAAGTGGCGGTGACACACGAGACGAGAATAGGCAACAAGGCCGTCATCGTCATGTCTATCATCAGCACTTCCAACACAAACACCACTCCGGCTATCGGGGCTTTGAAGATGCCCGCAACAGCTCCTGCCGCACCACAAGCAACAAGCGTCATCAGCGTCTTACGGTCAAGGTGGAATATCCTTCCAAGATTAGAACCGATGGCAGAGCCGGTCAGCACGATAGGCGCCTCTGCTCCCACCGAACCACCGAAGCCGATGGTAATGGCTGAAGCTACGATGCTCGACCAGCAATTATGCGACTTCAGGCGCGACTTGTTGGAGGAGATGGCATAGAGAATTCGCGTGATGCCATGCGAGATGTTGTCCTTGACAATATAGCGCACGAACAACGAGGTAAAGTAGATACCGATGACTGGATAAACCAAGTAAAGCCAGTTGGCACTCGACTTCTCAAACGAACTGGTAAGCAATGAGACAATCTGATTGATAATCCAATGGAGCATGAAGGCAGCCACAGCCGCAAGCAACCCCACAACAAAGGCGAGGATGAGCAGAAACATCTTGTCGCTGATATGCTCCACCCGCCACGCATGCAAACGCTGCAATAAAGTCTCCTGTGTCGGTAGCCCTTTCTCCATCATTTCCTGATGATTGTCACTTACTTTCTGATGATTGTCACTTCTCCGTCCGCCTTCAACTTAATGATGCTCGACGGCTGATGAGGCTTGTGCTCCTGTCGGCGCGACCAGCAAACATAATCCACCGCCTCCAATATCTCCGGGGCAATGTCGCCATAGTTTTGTGCGGCAGATTCTCCGCTGATGTTGGCAGATGTCGATACGATTGCCTTTTGGAAGCGATAGCACAACTCTTTCGAGAATGGCTCGTTGGTGATGCGTATGCCTATGCTGCCATCCTCCGCTATCAGATTCTCGGCGAGATTTACCGCCCCGTCGAGTATCAGTGTGGTTGGGTTGTCAGCACAGTCGATAATCTGCCATGCCACATCCGGCACATTACGTACATAGCGTTGCAAGCGCGCATCGGAATCCACCAAGCAGATGAGTGCCTTCGAGTCGTCGCGCCGCTTGATATCGTACACCCTCCTCACGGCTTCCGCATTCGTCGCATCGCAACCGATGCCCCAGATGGTGTCCGTCGGGTAGAGTATCACCCCACCCTTCCGCATTGTTTCCACCGCATTTCTTATATCGTCTTCTCTCTTCATTAGAACTCGGATGTAAAATGGAACTTGATATGCTTGAAATCCTCTTGCGCCATCGTCAGCACATAGCCGGAATCGGCAAGGAATACATCACGCCCCTCCTTGTCTTTCGCCATATACTGATACTTGCGCTTCTTGAAGTTCTCCAACTCTTGCGGGTCGTTACTCTCAATCCAGCAAGCCTTGTAGAGATGCACAGGCTCCCAACGACACTTAGCATTATACTCATTTTCAAGGCGATACTGAATCACCTCAAACTGAAGTTGTCCCACCGTGCCGATGATTTTCCTGCCATTGAACTGATTGACAAACAACTGAGCCACACCCTCATCCATCAACTGGTCAATACCCTTCTGCAATTGCTTCGCCTTCATCGGGTCGTCGTTCTCAATATACTTAAACAACTCCGGTGAGAAAGAAGGCAGACCACGGAAATGAAGTTGTTCGCCTTCTGTCAGCGTATCGCCTATCTTAAAGATGCCATTGTCGGGCAATCCTACGATGTCACCAGGCCATGCCTCGTCGATGGTTGATTTGCGTTGCGCCATAAATTGCGTAGGACTGGAGAATCTTACGGTCTTGTCGTGGCGGACGTGAAGATAAGGCTGATTGCGCACAAACTTCCCGCTACACACCTTGCAGAATGCGATACAAGAGCGATGGTTGGGGTCGATATTGGCGGTAATCTTGAAGATGAAGCCCGTAAACTTGCTTTCCTCTGGGGAGACCATACGCTCCTCTGCCTGCGTGGGGCGAGGACTTGGAGCAATCTCCACGAAGCAATTCAGCAACTCCTGCACACCGAAGTTGTTCAGTGCCGAACCGAAGAACACGGGAGCCACTTCTGCCTCACGATAACTCTCTACATCAAACTCTGGATATACCCCGTCTATCAGTTCGAGGTCTTCACGCAATTTGGCGGCGTTGTCTTCGCCTACCCTCTTGTCAAGTTCCTCACTATCAATATCCACCTCTACCTTGTCCGTCACGCGTTGCTTGTCTGGCGTAAAGAGGTCGAGCTTCTGTTCGTAGATGTTATACACGCCCTTGAACTTCGCACCCTGGTTGATAGGCCACGAAAGCGGGCGAACCTTGATTTCCAACTCCTGTTCCAGCTCATCGAGCAAATCAAAGGGGTCTTGACCCTCGCGGTCCATCTTGTTGATGAAGATGATTACGGGTGTCTTGCGCATACGACAGACGGTCATCAGCTTACGGGTCTGTGTCTCCACACCCTTTGCTCCGTCCACGACGATTATCGCGGAATCCACGGCGGTCAGTGTGCGGAACGTATCTTCCGCGAAGTCCTGGTGGCCTGGCGTGTCAAGGATGTTCACCTTATACTCCACCCCGCCCTCCTGCGGCGCATAGTCGAACTCCATCACGGAAGTGCTCACGGAGATTCCGCGCTGCTTCTCTATCTCCATCCAGTCGCTGGTGGCAGTCTTTTTAATCTTATTGCTCTTGACGGCTCCCGCCACCTGTATCTGTCCTCCAAACAAGAGGAATTTTTCCGTCAGCGTGGTCTTTCCCGCGTCAGGGTGCGAGATGATGGCAAATGTCCTTCTTCTTTCTATTTCCTGATTCATAACTTACTGATGCACTCGGCAAGCGACTCTTCCCAATAGGGTATCTCGATGCCATAGGTTTGCTTGATTTTCGTCTTGTCCAATACGGAATAGTGAGGGCGCTTGGCTGGCGTGGGATATTCCGAGGTATGCAATGGGCGTACACGGCAGGTGTCGATGCCCGCAATACGATGGATGGCCTTCGTGAAGTCATACCACGAGATGACACCCTCGTTGGAGAAATGATAAACACCCGGCACCACACCGCTATTGATGGCGGCAAAGATAGCCACCGCCAAATCTCGTGCATACGTAGGTGTGCCTACCTGGTCGAAGATGACACCCAGTTCAGGCTTCTCCTTGCCCAGGCGTATCATCGTCTTTACAAAGTTGTTGCCGAAGGTTGAGTAGAGCCACGCCGTGCGGATAATCATCGCGCGCTGGCAGAGGGCTGCCACTTGCTGCTCTCCCTCCAACTTCGTAGAGCCATAGACACTGTTGGGGCAAGTAGGGTCACTTTCCGTATAAGGTGTATGTTGCGTTCCGTCAAACACATAGTCCGTGGAAACCTGTATCATCCACCCGCCACGCTTCTCTATGGCTGCGGCAAGGTAGGCAGGTGCCGTGGCGTTCAGCAGACGGCACAAGTCTTTGTTGTCCTCCGCCTTATCCACGGCGGTATAGGCCGCGCAATTCACCACGCCGTCTATCCCGTTGTCCGCAATGAACTTCTCTACGGCGTTCTGGTCAGTGATGTCCAACTCAGCTACATCCGTATTAAAATAACTGTGCTGGGGATTATTCTTCTCCAGCAACTGCATTTCGTTTCCTAACTGGCCATTACAGCCTGTAACCAATATCCTCATTACCTAATCAAATTTCAGTCCTTCCTCCTTGTCCTTGTGATAGTAGTCAGAGAGCATCCCGATGAAGGTGGATATTTCCTTCACGGCGTGCTGCGTATCGGGAGAGATGTCCTTCTTCTGCAAGCGGAGCATCATCACCCCGTAGAGTGAGTTGAAGCAGGTCTCTATCTCGCTCTCCTCCTTGTTGGCACCTCGGTTGCGCAATTCCACAATGAAGGGCAGCACTTTATAATACTCCGCGTTGTAGAAGGGGAACTTCGTGCTTTGCAACAACTGACCGTTCAGCTCCATCAGCGTCTGCATCGTCACCTTGTTGATTTGCAAGTGTCCCTGCCGGCGACAACCCTCCTCGTTCATCATCCGAATCAGGTTGCCATACCAGTCGATGACCTCTTCCTTCTGCTCCTCCGTATAGTCAAACCGCTCTATGTACTCGCGGCGAATCCTCGTCAGCGAGCAGTCAAAGGCGCGTATCGTGTCCTCTACCTGCCACATATACAACAGGTATTCCGCGATGTTCTTCTTTCTTAATTCCTGGGATATATACATTTCTTTATCCTGATTTGCACACCCTGTGCTAAAACCTCATGAGGTTCGTGAACGTACCGAGCAGCATGATGACCGAGCCGATAATCACGGCGACACCTATCACCTGGTTGATGATCTTGATGCCGTTGGTGTCAAACTTCGTGCGTATCTTGTCCACGAGCCACGTCAGTCCCCACCACCACAGCAGTGCGCCTCCCACGATGCTCATAAAGCCCACCAGCATCTCAAACGGATGGTTGGGAAGCACGAAGGCAAACTGGGCATACATCGCAAGGAAGAGGAAGACTATCAGCGGATTGGAGAACGTCACGAGGAAGGCCGTGAAGGCATTGTGCCATAGCGTACCCTTCTGCTGCCCAGAGAGGTGCATCTTCTTCGTGGGGTCTGAACGATAGGTGTAGCAGCCGAAGCAAAGCAGCATGATACTGCCCGCTATTTGCAGGTAGAAGCGGTTCTGGTCGTTGTTGATCAAATCCATGATGAACGACATGCCATAGCCCGCGAAACCCGCGTAGATGATGTCGCTCACGGAAGCCCCCACACCGGTGGCCAGTCCATACCAGCGCCCCTTGTTCAGCGTGCGTTGCACGCAGAGGATGCCCACGGGACCCATCGGCGCAGACGCAATCACCCCAATCATCATTCCCTTGAAGATGAAATCCAGTATGTTTATAGGCACATGAAACGGCATAACGGCTGCAAAGGTACAAAAAAACACCGCAGAACGTGCAGATAGCGGCGAATTTTATTAAAAAAACACATTTTTAGCGCCAAAAACTGCGCTATATGCGAGTATTTTTTTACCTTTGTACGCTAAATGTCAGAATTTGAACTTAAAAAACATAGACAAAAATGAGTGGACAGAACGTAATTAAGCCATACGTGATTGGCTTGGACTTAGGCGGCACGAACTCCGTCTTCGGCATCGTTGATGCACGTGGCGAAATCAAGGCGACCACCGCCATCAAGACCGGCGGCTATGCCACGGTGGAGGAGTATGTGAAGGCTTCTGTGGAGGCCCTCCAGCCCGTCATCGACCAGGTGGGAGGCATCGAGAACATCCGTGCGATGGGCATCGGCGCTCCTAACGGCAACTATTACAAGGGCACCATCGAGTTCGCCCCCAACCTGCCGTGGGCCCATGACGGCATCGTACCCCTTGCCGACCTCTTCAGCCAGCAGCTTGGCATCCCCGTGGCACTCACCAACGACGCTAATGCGGCAGCCATCGGCGAGATGGTGTATGGCGTGGCACGCGGCATGAAGAACTTCATCGTCATCACCCTCGGCACGGGTGTAGGCTCGGGCATCGTGGTCAATGGCCAGTTGCTCTACGGGCACGACGGATTCGCAGGCGAACTCGGCCATGTGACGATGGTGCGCGGCGAGGAAGGCCGCCTTTGCGGATGCGGGCGCACAGGCTGTCTCGAGTGCTACTGCTCAGCCACGGGCGTGGCACGCACGGCGCGCGAGATGCTCACCAAGACCGAACGTCCCTCCCTGCTCCGCGAGATGAATCCCGAGGACATCACCTCGCTCGACGTGAGCATCGCAGCCGGCAAGGGCGATGCACTCGCCAAGGAAATCTACGACTTCACGGGGCGCATGCTCGGTGAGGCCTGCGCTGACTTTGCAGCCTTCTCAAGTCCCGAGGCATTCATATTCTTCGGTGGTATGGTCAAGGCAGGTGAACTCATCATGAAGCCCATCCGAGAGGCTTACAATGAGCACGTGCTGAAGATTTTCAAGAACAAGGCTCAGTTCCTCGTCAGCGGTCTCGACGGCGCTTCCGCCGCCGTGCTCGGAGCCTCTGCCGTGGGCTGGGAAATCCAGTAAACGACAAAGACGATGACATACAATTTCCTGCAACACTACTGGAGCTTCATCGGGGCACTCTTCTGCGCCCTGCTGGTACTCCTGCTTTTTGTCCAGGGTGTCAATGCCATGGTTCACAGCCTCTGCTACACGGAGAAGAGCCGGCAGGTCATCTACGACTCCACCAAGTGCAAGTGGGCACTCACCACGACGACGCTCATCGTCCTCTGCGGCCTGTTCTTCGCCGCATTCCCCAAGTTTTACTCCGCCAGCTTCTGCGGCGCATACTGGCTGTGGGCGGTTTCGTTCTCCACGTTTGCGCTCCAGGCCGTCGGCTACATGCTGATGGACAGGGTGAAGAATCCGGGCGTGTTCCGCTTCTTCCTGACGCTCAACGGCTATCTCGGCCCGATGCTCATAGGCTGCGTCATGGCCACGCTCTTCGAGGGGGCAGACTTCATCTTTGACAAGGAAGGCGCACCCATCACCAACGCCTCGCACGGACTTGATGCCCTCGCCAATCCCTTGGTGCTGATATTCAGCGTTTCCGTGTTCTTCCTCGCCCGCCTGCTGGGTGTCCTCTACCTCAGGAAGAGCATCACCGACGAGGATATCCTCAGCACCAGCTATGGCCGTCTCATCGCCGCCACCATACACTTCGTGGTGCTCTTCATGATATTCTTCGTTCATCTGCTGCTGTTCAAGGACGGCTATGCCTACGACGACGGAGGACTTATCACCATAGAGCCTAATAAGTATCTGACGAACTTCCTCGATATGTGGTATCTCGCGCTTATATTATTAATAGGTATGGTCTTGGTGGTGTTCAGCGCCCTGAAGTCCATCTTCCACAAGACCTACACGGGTGGCTTCTGGCCCGCCGCCATCGGTGCGGGACTCATCACGATGGCGCTGATGCTCAGTGCGATGTGGAACCACACGGCATACTATCCCTCCACGACAGCCATGCAGTCGTCGCTGACGATAGCCAACTCATGCAATAGCGAGGCCACCCTGCGGACGATGTTCTACGCCTCGCTGCTCATCCCCGTCGCAATCGCCTACGCCGTTTACCGTTGGCGGGCTGCGGACCGCAAGGAGGCTGCTTAACAGACTTTCCCCCTCGGATTGATTTCATTATCCGACAGGCAATTACCATAAAACCGTGCTAATCTGATTTAGTGCGGTTTTTCTTTTTGTCATGATGTCACTCCATGTTACCCAAATGTCACTTTGCTACATGCTACATTAAGCACCTGTCGGAGCACGGATTTTGTTGCATTGTTGCATTGTTGC
>JAFLSG010000079.1 GCA_022511065.1 Prevotella sp. | reverse complement strand
TCATAGGAAGGATTGTGGGCAATCACGGTTGAACCGGTGATGCCATACTGAGTCAAATCCAAATTTGCCATATTACAATTTTTTAAGTTATGAAAAATGTTGTCCTATTTGTTTCGAGCGCAAAGTTACGAAACTTTCCCGATATTCCAAGCAGGGGATTTGTCATTGTCACCCCGTTTTAACCCTTTTTTAGGTTAAAGTATCGAAAAAACAATCACAGTGTCACACTTTTGCCACGCCGACTTGTCAAAAGTCACAAGAGTTTGTTACCTTTGCACGAAAAAACAGGGACTTATGCAAGTAATTGACTTCAGCAAGCAGAACAGCGTCATCAACCAGTATATGGCTGAGTTACGCGACAAGAACTACCAGAAGAACCGCCTCGTGTTCCGCCATAACGTGCAGCGCATCGGCGAGATGATGGCGTTTGAACTCTCCAAGACCTTGGACTATAAGACCAAGACGGTGACTACTCCCCTCGGCACGATAGACATCTCCCTGCCGAAGGACGACGTGCTGATAGCCACCGTGCTGCGTGCCGGCCTTCCTTTCCACGAGGGCTTCCTCCACGTGTTCGATAAGGCTGCCAATGCCTTTGTCAGTGCCTATCGGATGTACACAAACCGAGAACACACGGAGGTGGGCATTCATACCGAATATATGGCATCGCCGAGTTGCAAGGGAAAGACGCTTATCATCGCTGACCCGATGCTTGCCACCGGAGGTTCGATGGCTGCTTCCTACGAGGCACTTGTCAAGACGGGCAAGCCCGCCAAGGTGCATATCGCTTGTGTGATTGCCACGCCCGAAGGACTTGAAGTGCTCCGCGAGACGCTTCCCGAGGATGCTACGGTGTGGTGCGCAGCCATCGACCCGGGGATGAACGAGCATAAATACATCGTTCCCGGCTTCGGTGATGCGGGTGATTTATGCTACGGCGAAAAGCTCTGAGCGTCAAAGCGGAAAGCCCTGAATATCACAGCAAAAAGTAAGAGGGCTGAATACGGATAGAAAGAAGCCTCCAAACGCATCGTTTGGAGGCTTCTTTCGACTCGTTTGGAGGCTCCAAACGATTTGCTTGCAATTTCATCACTTTTTCATTGTCTGGCATTTGCGCTCTGCCATCTCTTTTGCAAAGGCTTGTGCCCCGTGTTCCTTGATGTATCGGATGCAAGCAGGGCGGTCAGAGCGGAACAGGAGAGCGAAGAGCTTGCCCATGAAATTGGAGTAAATCTTGCAGTCCTTGACATCCATCTCACACTCAGCACAAGAGTGAAATCCTTTCTCTGCGCAGCACTTGCGTATCTTGCACCAAGTGGCTTTCTCGTTCATCTTGCAGCCGGGACATTTTTCGGAAAGGAACTTCCGACAGGCTCCGCAATACAATCCGCACGCGGCAATACACTCGGTATTGGCTGTTATTTCTTTCATATAGAAGTGGTATTCAGGTGATTTAGTGAATAAAAAGAGGCAACAATATAGCACTTGCCCATAGCAATACTATATTGTTGCCTCTTGCTTATAGGATTCTATTTCACCTCCCAGATTTCGTTTGTTTCGAGAAGTTCGGTGAAATTGTGGTACTTCTTTTGCTGACCAACCTCCTCAAGCTGCTGATGAACAGCCTCGTCGTAGGTGGGAGCCGCCACATCGCGGATGACACCGAGTGCAATGGGGAACCCATCCTCGAGCGACATCATCGCCAGTTTCAGTTGCAGCGTATCGTCCTCGCAGTGGGCATCATGCACGAGCACATCGTCGAGCGTGTAACCGTCCTGTCCGATGGTCACCACCTTCAGACCGAATCCCTCCTGCACAAGACCGAACTCATTGTTCTCACCGAACACGAGTTTCTCGCCGTGGCGCACGTAGATGGCGTTCTTCTTGCGCCCTGCGTTGTTATAGACATCATCGTGGCAATGGTCATTGAAGATGACGCAGTTCTGCAAAATCTCGCAGACGGCAGCACCTTTGTGCTCGTAGGCAGCCTTCAAGATGCTGATGGTCTCCGCGTTGTCCGTAGCCACCGAGCGGGCAAAGAACTTACCGCGCGCACCGAAGCAAAGCTCTGCGGGGCGGAAGGGGTCCTCCACCGTGCCGTAAGGCGATGACTTTGAGACGAATCCTCGGGGCGAGGTGGGAGAGTATTGACCCTTCGTCAGACCGTAGATGCGGTTGTTCAGCAGAATGATGTTGAGGTCGATGTTGCGGCGCATCGCATGGATGAAGTGATTACCGCCGATGGCCAAGCCGTCGCCGTCGCCGCTTACCTGCCAGACGCAGAGGTTCGGATTGGTCACTTTCGCGCCCGTGGCAATCGCTGCGGCACGACCGTGGATGGTCTGCATCGCGTAAGTGTTCACATAATAGGGCAGGCGACTGGAGCAGCCGATACCCGAGATGACTGCCATCTCGTGGGGAGCCACGCCTACTTCCGCCATTGCCTTGTGCAGTGAAGCCAAGAAGAAATGGTCACCGCAACCCGGACACCATCTCGGTTGTCCTTTCTTATAGTCTTGGAATGTGTACATTGTTCTTTTGTCTTAACTCTTGATGATACTTTCAAACGAGTCCACAAGTTCGTGGGTCTGGAAGGGTTGTCCCTTTACCTGATTGAATTGATAAGGCACGAAGCCATCGACTTTCGCGCGCAGCCACGTAGCCAACTGGCCGAGGTTCTGCTCTGCCACCACGACTTTCTTGTATCGGGAGAGCACCTCCGCCGTGTTCTTCGGCAGCGGGTTGATATACTTGAACTGTGCCTGTGCCACCTTGTAGCCCTTCTTCTGCAACGCTTGCATGGCTGATACGAGGTGTCCGTAGGTCGAACCGAAGCCCACGATGAGCAGTTCGGCATCCTCCACATCGCCCGTCACCTCAAGGTCGGGCACGGGAATCTTCTCGACTTTCTCTGCACGGAGGCGGCACATCAGGTCGTGATTCTCCGGGTCGGTGGAAATTGCGCCGGTCTTTCCGTCTTTCTCCAGACCGCCGAGGATATGCGTATAGCCCTCTTGTCCGGGGATAGCCCAGTAGCGTACCTTCGTCTCTTCGTCGCGGAAGTACGGGGTATAGCAGCCTTTCATCTCTGGAGTGACATAGTGAGGCTTGATGGCGGGCAGTTCTGCGATGCTCGGAAGTTTCCATGCGCCAGAACCATTTGCCACGAAAGCATCGGTGAGCAGGATGACGGGAGTCAAATGCTCCAAAGCAATCTTCGATGCTTCGTAGGCGGCATCAAAGCAGTCCGTGGGACTGAGTGCCGCGATGACGGGCATCGGGCTTTCACCGTTACGGCCATAGAGGGCCTGCAACAGGTCGGTCTGCTCGCTCTTCGTGGGCAGACCCGTCGAAGGACCACCGCGCTGCACATCGATAATCACCAACGGCAACTCGTCGATGACTGCCAAGTTGATTGCTTCACTCTTCAGGCAGATACCGGGGCCGGAGGTAGAGGTGGCTGCCAATGCACCGGCGAATGATGCACCGACCGCCGATGCACAACCGCTAATCTCGTCCTCGCACTGCACGGTAATCACACCGCACGACTTGTGCTTCGACAGTTCGTGCAGGATGTCCGTGGCGGGCGTGATGGGATAACTGCCAAGATAGAGGCGGAGTCCCGCCTTCTCTGCGGCGGCAATCAGACCGTAAGCCGTTGCCTTGTTACCCGTAATGTCCATATAACGTCCGGGCACTTTCTCTTTCGACTCGATGCGGTAGGTCGCGGGAACGCTTGAATGCGTGTTGTGTCCGTAGTCGAAGCCCGCCTGTATCACCTTAATATTAGCCTCGGCAATCGCCGGCTTCTTGGCGAATTTCTCGCGGAGGAAGTTTGCCACAAGCTCAAGGTCGCGGTTGAACAGCCAGCATACCAGACCGAGTGCGAACATATTGCGGCACTTCAACTGCGCCTTGTTGTCCATACCCGAGTCTGCCAAGCAGTCCTTTACCATCTGCGTCATCGGACAAGCCACCACTCGGTCAGGGTCGATGCCCATCTCGCCGAGATAGTCCTCTGTCTTAAACTGCGCCTTCTCCAAATCCTTCGGCCCGAAAGAATCGGTGTCGATGATGATGGTCGCTCCCGGTTTGGCGTAGCGGTACTGCGTCTTTAGTGCGGCGGCGTTCATCGCCACTAACACGTCACACGCGTCGCCCGGCGTGTAAACCTTGCCCGCACCGATGTGAACCTGAAAACCAGAGACGCCCGTCAGCGAGCCTTGCGGGGCGCGGATGTCAGCAGGATAGTCGGGAAACGTGGAGATTCCGTTTCCCACCGTGGCACTGACGGTTGAGAAAATGTTCCCGGCCAACTGCATACCGTCGCCGGAATCACCTGAGAAGCGGACAACAACTTGTTCCAGCTCCTTCACTTCCAAAATTTCTGCCATAATATTCCTTATGTTTGTAATTCGTGATTTATTCTTATTCGCTTGCAAAGTTCGTTATTTTTTGCGAAAGCGCAAAGTGTTTTTTGATAAAAATAAAAAAGAGAAGAACAAGGTTAGGAATACATAAAGTTCTAAAGTACAAAAGGTACCCCATACTTCAACGAGCGGCATTGTACCCATTCGTATAATGGGATGAATGACATATATAGGGAATGAAACTTTCCCAATAGTGGCAGCAATATCCAAAATGTGTGGGGAAAGTAGCTTTAAGAAACTAACTGCGGTGATAATAATAATCCCGGGAATGAGTAGCCATGAATAATAAGTGAATGAGGCGGCGATGATAAATAAAACGGAAGCAAGAAATACCCCCCCCTAAAATCGTGAGCGGGATTGTGTGTTTGGGGCAATGTCTTGCTGCTAATATTCCGATGGAAAAAGGTAATAGCCAGCCAAATGCGTTGTGATTCATCCATACTAATGTCTGTGATTCATGGTCTAATGTTATCATGATAGTTTCACAGATGACCAATGCAATGATTATAAGTTTGCTGGAATGATTATATACTAATAGTCGATATAGCGCATAAAGTTGCAAAGCCATTCCAAAATACCAATATGCTCCGGGAATATGTGTGGTTGGAGTAGTGCTGAGATTCAGTAGCATTGTCGTTTGCAACCAAAAGTGCCCCCACGATTCAACCCAGTGCTTCATGGTTATTCGTAATATGATGTTAATAACTATGGTTGCTATAGTTAGTGGGATAAATAGTTTCTTGAAGTGTGAGAATAAAAAGTTTACCCATCCCACGTTGGTCTGTGTATCATACTTCTTCACTAATCCATAGCCACTGAGGAACACGAATACAGGAACTCCGAGATGTCCCCAATACGAGAATATCTGAATGAAAAAGTCAGAATGGAAGACGGAACTCCAAAACTGCATGTAATTTTCTGCCCTGTATTCAAATTCATTCTCAGGGACAGCTCCAGGCAGATCATGGCAAAAATTATGCAGTAAGATACTCATAATGGCTATCCCCCGTAATGCATTACATTCCTTTGAACTCATTGTTGTTACTTTAGTTAAGTTTGCTTGGGTACAAAGTTACAAATAGAATTTCAAAGACCTTCCTTTCGGAATGTTAAAAATTCTATTTGCAGTAAAATCTATAGATATATTTGTAATGTTACGTGGTGATGAGAAGCATCACCACGTAACATCCAACTGATGCAGCATCGTGGTGCTTTCGCCACAGGAACCTGTGTGCTGGATGGCGACACCGCCGAAGGGATTGGGGACAATCTCCGCCGAAAGAGACACCTCGTTGGGGAGCGCGCTGCCGGAAGGCTGGGGCGCGGCTGTTTCCACGTGGGCGGTCAGGCGGTTGCCTTCGGCGCGCAACGTGATGGTGCAGCCCGTGCGATAGCAGGTCGATGAAATGGGTTCGGAGATGGCCTCGGTCTTGCTGTTCCTGTATTCCACGAGGTAGAAGTCCACCGCCTTGGCGTGCTTCGTAGTGCGGATGATGCGGAGGGCATAGCCCGTGAGTGTGCGCGGGTCGAACTTGATGCAGACATCCATATACTGCCCAGTGGCAGAACCGAAGCCTTGCCCAGCGCCTTTGGTGGGATCCACCTTGAGCGTGAGTGCCATATCACCATATTCTTTACCAACGGGCGAATACATCAGTCGGGCACCGCGCTGTGCCTGCAACAGACCATAGCCTACTGCTCCATTGAAACCCTTGCCGTATTCCCACATTGGTTTGGTCGTATCAAACGCCCACGGGAACTCTGCTGTGTCTTCGGGCTTGTACCCATCGACCGTCCAATAGCCTGGCAGGATGTCGGGTTGCCATTGACAAGGGAAGGCGGAGAAGTCCTCGTGGAGTGCTTCCGCACTTTTTCCGATGGAATCGTTACCTTTGCTAATCTCCTTATTGCTGATGGGCAACGTATTTGTGGAGGCGACAGGCTCACCCGCCGCGCTGCGATGGCTCTTGGGTAGGATGACTGCCGTCAGTTCGTGCCCGGCATCTGCCTTGCCCAACCGATATTGCCGCAAAGGAGCACCGTGGCTTACGGCAACGGGAATGCCGGAGCGAAGCCACGTAATGGCGGATTCATCGCGGCAGCCTTGCAGGGCAAGTTCGTAATCGAGCGTGGCAATTCCGTTCTCAATGGAAATGGTTGGCTGACGGACAAAGGACGGCGACGGTAACGGACTTGGTTGTACCGTCACATAGCAAGCAGCCACTCTACCGTCATCCGTATAGGCTTCGATGCAGAAACCTGCGGTTTCATCGGTCTCGTTTGTCGGTGTGACAATTATCGTGTCCTTGCTTGCTGCACTGAGAGATACCCCATCCGCTGCATTGGAATTTGCGGCGGAAAGGGACACATATTGCTCAAATCCTTTCTGCACGCGCCAATGGCATGGCTCACCACTTACCAAAATGGCAGGGGCGGAAATGCCTGTTTGCAAATCCAATGAACGATGACTGAGGCTGATATTCGGCATTTCCCGTTCTGCAATCGCATGGGCTGCGGCGGCATCGGGGAGCATAATCGTGTTCTCGGGCTGACGGCCACCTATTATATATGGCCTCCCATTGAACGTGAAGTTCTGCTGATAGCAGCGGAGCCACCGCTGCGGATAGGCAGTCCATCCGAGGTAGATGCTGTCATTGGAGGCATGATAGCGGCAGTCAATCAGCGTGAGCGGTCCTCCCTCCTTGCAGAAATACATCTCGCGGTTGTCGCTTTTCACGTTGAAATCGCAGTCGATGAACATCGCGCCCTTGCCGAAAGTGCTCCAGAAAGGCTTTTGCCCGTAGAGATCGATATTGCAATGGCGATAGACCGCCGTGCCATTCATCGCATCGTCGGTACACTCAAAATGGCAATCCTCATAATAAGACTGCTCCGCTCCGTTCAGCGGATTGAGGTTCAAACGACTGATGAAACGGACATTTTTGGCGCGGAGGCTCTTGCCATGCACATAGCCCACATGCGCCTGTGTAATGGCTTCGTTGCGCTTCGGCTTCGAGAGGGCGCGGTTGCGGGGATAGTCCAAATCCACGTTGCAGTAGTTACCCATCGTCATATTCTCCACCGTAAGCGAGTCGCACCAGAAGTCAAACATGGTAAAGTTGCCGATTGCTCCCTGCGTTTGTCCGCGCTGAGAAGCGAAAACGATGTCGCGGGCATCTTTCGTAAGACCGATGAAACGGAGGTTTTTTGCCTTGACGACCATACCAAATGGCTCTCGTCCGTCCTTGCCCACCGCCACTTTCGGCGTGTCGGGGTCATCCACCCAATAGACACCGGGGGCGACATAGAGCGTGGTTGAGTCGGTGAAATGGCTGACCGCCTCCTTGAAATCGCGGAAGGCATAAGGCGATTTCCGGGCATCTGCCGGATTGGAATAGAGATAAAGGTGGTGGCGGTCAAGTGACTGCGCTACGGATGCCGCCGTTCCCGTCAGGAGCAAGGCTGCGAGAAAAAGAAGGATTTTCTGGCTTTTCATCGCTCCCGGTAGATTACTTTGTTAGCTCCGCTCGTTATCGTAAGCGCCTCGGGATGCTCCTTGATGTAAGAGTCGATGTGGCGCACGCGCTTGTCTTCAAGAATCTCATCCACCGCAATCAGGATGCCCGTCTCCTCCACATCGCCGAATCCGTTGTTGATGGCGGTGCCGAACAACTTCATCGTGGGCGAGAGACTCATGTAGGCATTCACGAGTGGCGGGATGTTATAGCCGAGCTTCCGAATCTCACGGTTGAGGATGCGATAGTCCTCCTTGAAGGCTTTTTCAGAGAAAAGTGCCTCCAACTCCGTTGGGTCAGCTTCAATTTTCAGCGGTTTCTTCGGGATAATCAGCTTCTCCTTGTCGTCAAAGTGCTTTTTGAGGAAATAGAGAATCATGTCGCGCCCCTTGCGGATATACGAGGGATACATCGTCATCTTACCGAAGAAATATTTCACGTTGGGCTTGATGACCGTCAGTGCGCCCAAGCCATCCCACAGGTTATCGAGTGCAAAAAGGCTTTTCGTACCCATCCGGGAACTCTGATAGGGTAGTGCCACGAAGGAACGACCCAGCTCGATGGTGTTGGGCATGTACTCCTTCAGGAACTTCTCGGAGAAATGGAACATGTGACTGGTGGCGAGTTTCGGCTGCCCTTGCTCGTCCAACTCCCACTTCGTGCCTTCGAGATAACGGTAGCCGCCGATGATTTCTTCCTCCTCCGGATTCCACACGATAAGCTGCTTGTAGCAGTTATCGCAGATGTCAAACTCGTCGATATCCACCGACTTGCCCGTTCCGCCGCCCGCCTCGCGGAATACAATTTCGCGAATCCGCCCGATTTCCTGCATCACGTTGGGAGCCTGATGCGCCGTGACCACATAGATTTCGTTGTGGCTCTTGTTTGTCATGCGTAGCTGCCGGTCGGGTGTCAGCTCGCTCTTGAGCACCTTTTTGTCAATCGGCCGGATGATTTCTTGTTCCATTTTTGCCTTGGTTTTGATTTGTTTGTAATGAATAGACCCTTTCTCTGACAAACTGGGCCCATTCGTTATGCGATTTGCTCTTGTCGAATGTCTGCCACGGAATAGGCTCTCCGATGGTGACGCGGAAAGTCTGATGCACGTTTTTATACATTTCATCGACGAGGAATAGCATGGCGAGGTTGAATTTCAGATACTTGTCGCTGAAGTTGGCAAGGCGGTAGAAGAAGTCCGAATTCTGTCCGCTGAAGTGGATGGGCACCACATCGCGCTGATATTCCACGCTCTTGGAGATAAAGGTCTTCTTCCACGCGATGTCTGCAATCACACCGTCTTTCTTCCGTGAGCAGAGACCCGCGGGGAACATCAGCATGTGGCTGTCGCTCTTGAAACCCGCCTCTACCATTGCGGGGAAGTTGCGGCTCTGGTTGCCCGTCTTGTTGATGGGGATGCAGAGCGGAGCCAATCCCGGCAGATTCATCAGCAAGTCGTTCACCAAATAGCGGAAACGGCCGTCGTAAAACCTGCCGATAATTGCCCCGAGTGCCACGCCATCCTCACCGCCGAGCGGGTGGTTGCTCACAAAAGTATAGAGTTTCCCATCATCGGGGGAGGGCAAGTTTTCCTTTCCCTCAATTTCCAATGTCATGTCGAGGTACTTCACGCATTCCTCCAGCCATTCCACGCCGGTCTTGTCGCGACTTTCCCAAAGGAAGGCGTTCACCGCGTCCTGATGCACCAAGCGCTTCAGTTTGCCGACAAGGAAACGGGGCACAAACTTCGCCTTTGCCCCCATCTTGTCTTTCAGAATCTTGTCGATGTCGATAGTCTGTTCCGTGACCGCTGCCATTCTCTCTAATTCTTCTTGTAATCTTATAATCTGCAAAAATAGTGGAAATCTTTCGAATTAAAGCATAAAAGCGGAAAAAACTTCAAAAATCTCCGTTTCTGCCGTGCTTCTCTTTCTGTTGTTCAGTTGTTGCGTCGGGTTGAATTTTTCGTACAGCAGCATTTTCTTGCAGTCAAATAACCCGACATTTTGGGCAGAATGCTGCTTGATAGGGTGTTCCGCGACATCCCATTTTGTGCTCCATCGTGCGCCATTTTGTGCTCGACGGCGGCTCATTTTGTGCT
>JAFLSG010000078.1 GCA_022511065.1 Prevotella sp. | reverse complement strand
ACGGATAACGGATTTCTCCTTACCGCAGCGTAGCGTGAGTAAGCCATGAACCTTTTCAGACTTGAAGATACAAACGAACACCTCCGCTCTACCCAGCCAAGTTCATACTCCGAGAATCACTTGCAAAGATAATAATATTTTTCGATATATGGCAAAAAAGTGGATTTTTATATATATGGTGGTGTAAAATCATCACTCCTGCTACTTAGTGAATGGCGTGCATATTTACTCTGCAAATGACTCTGATTTATCCAAAGAATAAGAGAAAAACTTGGGACTGATTGTCCGGACTATCGGCACATTTCGTTCCGATGCTTTCCACGACTTAAAGGAATGCTTCCTATGGGGGTAAAGGAATGCTTCCTTTGAGTCGTAGGAAGCATTCCTTTGAGTCATAGAAACTATTGGAACGAGTCGTAGAAAGTATCGGAACGGGTGGAAGCGAAAAAGGGTAGCTGTTTGCCTTGTTTTTTTATCCAGTTTTATTAAATGTGGCTTTATAAAACCACATGATTTTATAAAGCCACATTTAATAAAATGAAGATTACCCGAGCGTGATGCTTTCGACCTCTACTGGTTCGTGGAGGAAAAGCTGCGCGGACTCCTTGAACTTTGTGGGACTCTCGGTGGTGAGGTAACGGGTGGTGCCACCTTGGGAGCAACGCTGCTCGATTTGTGGGTGACGGGTAAGATAGTTGGCGAGACTGTCTGCCACATACTCACCCTGTGGAATGATGCGGACACCGGCAGGGAGGTACTTCAAAATCTTGGGCATTAGCAAGGGATAGTGGGTGCAACCGAGGATGATGGCATCTATCGCGGGGTCTTGGCGCATCAGCTCGTCGATGCGCTTCTTCACGAAATAGTCGGCACCGGGCGAATCCGCCTCATTGTATTCCACGAGGGGCACCCAGAAAGGACAAGCGACACCCGTGACTTGGATGTCGGGATGGAGCTTGCGGATTTCGAGCGAATAGCTCTCGCTCTTGATAGTGCCCTCGGTGGCAAGCACACCGACATGGCGCGAGGTGGTGAGGGAACCGATGACCTCGGCGGTGGGACGGATGATGCCGAGCACGCGGCGGGCCGGGTCTATCTGCGGGAGGTCGTGCTGCTGAATGGTGCGCAACGCCTTGGCGGATGCGGTGTTGCAGCCGAGGATGACGAGGTGACAGCCCAACTCAAAGAGCCGAGTGACCGCCTGACGGGTGAACTCATACACCACGTCGAACGAGCGCGGGCCGTAAGGCGCGCGCGCATTGTCGCCGAGATAAAGATAGTCGTATTGGGGAAGCAGCTGACGGATGCCGTGAAGAATGGTAAGTCCGCCGTAGCCGCTGTCGAAGATACCGATGGGGCCGGGCTTACTGGAGCGCATCCTGCACAAGCTGGTTGATGTCCTCACCCTGCTGTGGGTTGATGTAGGGACAGGCGTTGCCGTCGGTATTGATGATGAGCGCATAGCCACGCTCGCCGCCTATCTGCGCAAGCACTTCCGCGAGGCGGTTTTTCAGCAGCGCAAGCTCATCGTCCTCTGCCTGTTGGAGCAGTCGGCGACTCTCTTCCTTGAAGGCGATGTTACGTGCCATCAGTTCTTGCAACTCGCTTTGCCGCTTCTGAAGGATGGTCTGGGGGAAGTCGCGCTGCCCGTCGAGGAACTCCTCGTACTTGTGGTTGAACTCGTCCTCCACCCGTTTTGCCTCCGCCTGATACTGGTCGCGCAGGTTTGCCATCCGCATCTGCACGGTGGCGTAGTCGGGCATCGACCGCAGGGCTGCCTCATAACTGAGATAGCCGAAGCGGAGCGTTTGCGTGCTGTCCTGTGCCGATGCGCACAGGACAGCAGCAAGCAAGAGTATCGTGCTGAACAGCCTCCTCATATTATTTCAGTCCGAGCTTGGTCTTCACCTGTGCAGTCACGTCTGTGGAGAGCGTGGTGCTGATATAGGGGATGCCGGCGTTAATCTCGTTGATGATGACATAGCCACCCTCCTGACCTACGGCCTTGATAGCGTCGAGCACCTTGGTGGTGATGGCCTGCATCTTGTCCTGCGAAGCCTTTGCCAGTGCCTGCTGGTTGTCCTGGTAGCTCTGCTGTATCTTGGTATACATATCCTGCAACTCCTGTGTGCGGCGCTGTTTGATGTTCTCGGGCAGGGTCTCCTGCTCCTTCTCGAAAGCCTCGCCCTTCTTCTGGAACTCGTCCTGCATGCTCTTCAGGTCAGCCTCGTACTGCGCCTGCAGTGCGTCTATCTCGGTTCTGGCCTTGTTGTACTCAGGCATGGCCTGGATAATCTCTTGGGTGTTCACGTGTCCGAACTTGCCCTGTGCGGATGCTGCCATCGGAGCGAGCATCAGCAATGCTAAAATCAGCTTTTTCATTGTCTTTCTTTTATTGTTTTGTTAATTACTATATCCCAATTTTCTCAGCACTTCCGAGCTGATGTCTATCTTCGGTGAGCCAAAGATGATGCCGGAGTCGCTGGCGCGGTCGAGCACCAACTGGTAGCCGCGCAGGTCGGCAACATCCTTCACGGCGTTGTAGATTTCGTCTTGTATCGGGGTCATCAGGGCAGAGCGCTTCTTGAACAGCTCGCCCTCGGGGCCGAAATACTTCTTCTTCAGCTCTGCCGCCTCGCGCTCTTTCTCCACGATGGCATCCTGACGAGCCTTCTTCTGCTCCTGTGAAAGGAACACCACCTCGTTCTGGTAGTTCTTGTAGAGCGTCTGCGCCTCGGTGGTGAGTGCGTCCACCTCCGCCTGCCACTGCTTTGATACTTGGTTCAACTGCTCGTTGGCACGCTCGTAGGCGGGTATGTTCTTCAGTATGTACTCCATGTCAATCAAGGCGAACTTCTGTGCCGAGATGGTCTGCAAGCCGCAGAACGCACATACCATGCAGATAATAACTTTCTTTATCATATCACTTCGTTGTTTCTTCTTAACTTCTTAACTACTTGACTCCTTATAACTACTCAAATCAGAACTCCTGTCCGAGGATGAAGTGGAAGTTACTGCCTCCCTTCGAACGGCTACCGCTCTGGTTCGTATAGATGTTGTCGAATCCGTATGCCCAGTCGATACCCATCAGTCCTACCATCGGCAGATGGATGCGGACACCAACGCCGGCGGAGCGCTTCATGTTGAACGGATTGAAATCCTTGGCATTTACCCATGCGTTACCTGCCTCCAAGAAGCCCAATCCGAAGATGGTCGTGTTGCCGAGCATGAACGGATAGCGCAGCTCGAGAGTGAAGCGGTCGTAGGCGTAAGCGTTGTACGACGAGATGCTCTCGCCCTTCATCATTGCCTCGTAGGCAGCGGAGTAGGAGAGTGAACCGTTCTCATAACCGCGCATACCGATGGTTTCCTCCGCATAGCCATAGGAGTAGCCGCTCATACCGTCACCGCCGACATAGAAGGTCTCGAACGGTGAGCGCTTGTCCTTATTATAGCTGCCGAGCAGTCCCATCTCGATGCGGGTCATCAGCACGAAGCACTTCTGACCGCCCGTAAGTGCGGTGAACGTGCGCGACTTGAACTTCCACTTGTGGTACTCAATCCAGCGATACACATCCTGCAGCTCGTCCTCGTAGGTTGCGGAGGCACTGTTCTTTGCCAACGATGCATAGTCCTTGTTGTCGAACAGCGACCAGGGCGGCGTGACGGTGGCAGAGAGAAGGAACTCCGAACCACGGCGCGGGAACAGCTGGTTATCCGTCGAAACACGCGAGAGCGACAGACTGAGGTTGATGTTGTTACAGTTTCCGTTGTGGATATAGAAGTAACTCCAGTCGCGAAGCATATAGCGGGTGAAGCCGAGCGCGGCGGAGAACTGGAAGTAGTCATCAGGCCAGCGCAGGCGCTTTCCCCATCCGAGCGATGCGCCGAAGACGGTCATCGTCTTGTCGTCGTCGAGCATGGAGTCGTAGTTATAGTACATGTTATTGAACGAGCCGAAGCCGTAGTTATACATCATGAAGTTGTTGTAGAACGCATTGTTACGGTAATAGCTCGATATGTCGCTCTGCTTTGAGTAGTATGCACCGAGGCTCAGGCCGTTAGGACGCTTGCCGCCAAACCAGTTGGTGGAGTAGTTGGCACTCAAGGAGCTGTAGTAAGAGCCGTTGGTCTGGAAGTTGAAGCCCAACTGCTCGCCCTCGCCATAGGGCAGGATGCCGCGGTGGAGCTTGTTCTTGCCGAAGAGATTGCGGATGGAGAAGTTGTTGAACTTGATACCAATCTTACCGATGACACCCGTCTGACCCCAACCGAGCGAGAACTCCAACTGGTCGTTAGACTTCTGTTCCAGTTCCCAGTTGATATCCACGGTGCCGTCCTCGTAGTTAGGCTTGATGTCGGGGTTCACCTTTTCCGGGTCGAAGAATCCCATAGAGGCGATTTCACGCGCGGAGCGTTGCAGGGCATCCTTGTTGAAAAGGTCGCCCGGCTTCGTGCGGAGCTCACGGCGCACCACCTCCTCATACAGGCGGTCGTTACCATAGATGCGCACGTGGTTGAGGCGCGCCTGCGGTCCTTCCGTCACGCGCATCTCCAAATCAATGGAGTCGCCCACGATGTTCACCTCCACCGGGTCGATGTTCGAGAACACGTAACCGTTGTTGTAGTAGTAGTTGCCCGCCGCGTCTTCGTCCTCTTTCAGTCGCTTCGACATCTGCCGCTGATTATAGACGTCGCCCTTCTTCATGCCGAGCACGGCATTGAGGTAGTCGGTGGTCACCACCGTATTACCCACCCAAGTGATGTCACGGATGTAATACTTGTCGCCTTCGTCAATTTTCACGAACACGTTCACGTGCTTCTCGTCGTTGTTCCATACGGAATCCTCCACGATGGTCGCGTCGCGGAAACCCAGCTCGTTGTACTTCTCTATCAGCTTCTGCTTCGCCTCCTTGTAACGCTCATCGGTAAACTTCTTCGCCTTGAACATGGTGGAGAACTTGCCCGCCTCGTGTATCTTGCCGAATGCACCTTTGCCGAACATCGAGCCTTTAATCTTCGAGTTGCTCAGTTTGGTGTTGCCCTCGAACACGAGGTAGCGCACGCGCATCTTGTCCTTCTTGTCGATGTTCACGTCGAGAATCACCTGATTGTTATTCTCGGGGTCATCGCGCTGCACGATATCAATCTCCGCATTCTTGAATCCCTTGTCGTCGAAGTATTTCTTGGCGAGAATCTTCGCGCGGTCAATCATGTTGGGCGTAATCTGACTGCCCTTCATGATACCGAGCTTCGCCTCCATGTCCTCACGCTCCGCCTTCTTGATACCGTGGTAGTTGATGGTGCTCACGCGCGGGCGCAGCGCCAGACTGATGCGGAGGTAAATCTTGTGGCCTACGATAGAGTCGGCGCTAATCTGCACTTTCGAGAACAGACCGTGCCGCCAATAGCGCTTTACCGCCTCGGTTATCTTGTTGCCCGGCACCTCAATCTCCTCGCCGACGGTCAGACCAGAGAGTCCCGTCAGTACATAGTCCTCATAGCCCTCCACGCCATCTACGGCGATACCCGCCAGTTCGCAGGTGCGCGGCGTGCCGGCATACGAGATGTCGGGATGCACAATCTTGTCCTGCGCTGTGGCGGTGAGGGAGGGGAACAGCGCGATAACCAGCAATGTTAGCATACTAACCTGCCATCTTGCCGTCATATCCTTACACCTTATTATATTATATAGCATCTTTATTATCTCTCGCTTGTCACTTGTTTGCTTCCTCTTCCTCCACTTGTGCCTCTGTCTTTCCGAAGCGGCGCTGACGGCTCTGGTAGCTCGCGATGGCCTCGTGGAGCGAATCCTCATTGAAGTCGGGCCAGTAGGTATCGCAGAAATACAGCTCCGAATAGGCTATCTGCCAAAGGAGATAGTTGGAGATGCGCAGCTCGCCGCCCGTGCGGATGAGCAATTCGGGGTCGGGCATGAACGCCGTCTCCAAGTGCTGCGTGATGCAGTCCTCCGTGATATCCTCGATGCGGCACTTGCCTTCGCGTACTTCCCCCGCAATCAGTTGCGTAGCCTTGGCGAGTTCCCAACGCGACGAATAGCTCAGTGCGATGACTGCCGTCATTGCCGTATTGCCCGCCGTATGGTCTTCCAGCTCCTTGATTTTCTCCTGCACAATCTCTGGCAGACGTGCCCTGTCGCCTATCATCTGGAAGCGCACGTTGTTTTTCATGAATATCTCCTCTTCGAGTGAAGTCAGTATCAGTCCCATCAATGCGGACACCTCGTCGGCGGGTCGGTTCCAGTTCTCCGTGGAGAAAGTGTAGAGGGTCAGGTACTTCACACCTAATCTCACGCATTCCGACGTGATGCAATGCACGGCGTCCACGCCTGCCTGATGCCCGAAGCTGCGCTCCTTGCCACGCTCGTTCGCCCAGCGCCCGTTGCCGTCCATGATGATGGCAATGTGCCGGGGGATGCGGTTCATATCCAGAATTTCCTTCATATCTCGTTTTCTCTAATCTCTATCGTTGTTGCACGTCTTGCATTTCGCCCAGAGGTCGTAGGTCAGTGCCACTTGCAGCACGCTGTAACAGTCGGTGTTCTTAAACAGTCCGCTGCTCGGGATGCCATAGACATCGGCCATGCCGTCGAGCGTATCGCTCAGGGTAAAGCGCATTACCCACTCTGCCGTGAGGTTCAGCCGCTGCCCCAACTTATACTTGATGCCTGCGCCGAGCGGGAGGTTCATCGTTGCGCCGGCATTCTCCCCGCCGTGGTGGGTCAGTCCCAAGCCTGCCGTGACAAACGGCGTCAGCCGCTTCGCACCCCTGTATTCCTCACCCGTGCCGAATGCCCAGAAGTTGTATTCAAAGCGCAGGTCGGCCTCCGTCAGGCTGTTGCTGAACTCGTAGCGCTCTATGGGATACCACGTTGCCACGTTGTCGGAACTCCCTTTTGCCTTGCCGAAGCCGATGTTCAGCGCCGCCGCCATGCGGGGATTGAAGCGGTATTTGGCTATCAGCGCACCCCACGGCTGCATGCCTTTGAGAAGACTGCCGTTGAAATCGCCCGTGTAGGCAACCATTCCCGCGCCCGCGCCAACCTCCAATCTGTACTCAGGTTCCGTCTGGGCACTTGCGGCAGCCGTCATGAATGCTGCCAGGAGGAGGGTCGCCAACCGTCTTGCCACCGCGTTCAGTCTAAGCGTTTGCCTCGCCACACCTCACCCGTGTCCCTGCCTTCGAGCCAGATGTAGCCTTCGCCGTCGGCGGTTGCATTGACATCCTTCGTCCCGAGTTCCTCAGGAAGGGTATAGGTTGTGGATTTCTTCCATGTGATACCTTGGTCGCGGCTCTCGTAGATGTTGCCATCAGTACCGATGGCGAGCACCGTGCCTTGGTAGTGCAGCAGACTGATATGCTCCATGCGGGGCAACAGATAGACGTTGTTCTTATCCACCGGAATATACACCCACTTGCTTGGCTCGCTGTCCGCTGCATATTCATCTATCTTGCGCCATACCACGCAGACATCGTCCTCGCTGCTTTCCTCGCCGCCCGTTGCACCTACCAACAAATGGTAGTCAGTCTGCTCGTTGGTCGCATAGGGCCACGAGAGGAAGGCGATGCCCTCCGTGGGCAGCAGGTCACTGCTCTCGTCCAAGTTGTCGGGCTGCCACGTTGCGCCGCCGTCGGAGCTGACCATCAGTTGGCCATCACCGTCGTAGGCATAGCCGTGCGCCCTGCCCGCACCGATGAACTGCTTCATGCCCGCTGCGGTTGCAGCCTGTTCCCATGCGGCTTTCGTGTCGTCAGCGGGATATTCGCCTGCCTGCATCCGCTCCCAGTACATACCGCTCTGCTCCACCTGATGCACGTTGAGCGTCACGAGGTATGGGCGATAGTGCGAACCGTCAAGGGCATACACCCTTACTTCGCGGGTCTGGGAGAAGTCGATGGAGTCGCTGCTGTTATAGTAAGACAGCGAGTCGCTCGTTAGCGACTTGATGACAATCGTTCCGCCGTTCTTGCTGTTGATGGTGGCAAGCACGTGCTCCGCATCCGTACCATAGGGCAGCGAGTCGGTGTTGTAGATTTTTCGCTGATAGTGGTCGATGGTGAATACGTAGGTGCCTGCCGAGTAAGTCGTCTTGTAGATGGAGTCCTCGCCCGTGGAGGAGGTCGTGGTGAGATACCTGTTGAGCGTTCCTAAGGAGAACGAGGTAATCGCCGTGTCGTTATAGCTGCTTACGTAGTAGTCGTCATCTGACCCTAAGCACGACGTGCAAAGGCACACCGTTGCCATGATGCAGATGGCTTGGATATATCTTCTCATTGAGCTCTTTTATTTCTTTTTGGCTGCAAATTTACGTACAATTCCGCAAATTTACTTCATTTTCACCTTATAATTAAAGAATTTATGATATAATTTGCGTGATTTTAAGGTTAGTTTAGTGTTTCCGATAGCAAAAAGAGCGGTTTGCAAAGGAAAAGGCAGGCTGTGCCTTGCGGCGCAGCCTGCCTTGCTTATGGTCGGTTAGACTTATCCGAACCCTTCTTGCTGATTTACAGCTGGGGGCCGGCAGCCACGAGTGCCTTACCAGCCTCGTTGCCCTCGTACTTCTTGAAGTTCTTCACGAAGCGAGCTGCCAAGTCCTTGGCCTTCTCCTCCCACTGAGCAGCGTCAGCGTAGGTGTCGCGCGGGTCGAGAATCTTCGGATCAACGCCCTCAAGCTCCGTGGGTACCTCGAAGTCGAAGTAAGGAATCTTCTTCGTGGGTGCATTCAGGATAGCGCCGCCGAGGATACCGTCGATGATACCGCGGGTGTCCTTGATGGAGATACGCTTGCCTGTGCCGTTCCAACCAGTGTTCACGAGATAAGCCTTTGCGCCGCTCTTCTCCATCTTCTTCACAAGCTCCTCAGCATACTTTGTAGGATGCAGCTCGAGGAATGCCTGACCGAAGCAAGCAGAGAATGTCGGGGTCGGCTCGGTGATGCCACGCTCCGTACCAGCCAGCTTTGCAGTGAAGCCAGAGAGGAAGTAATACTTCGTCTGCTCCGGAGTAAGGATGCTCACGGGAGGCAGTACGCCGAATGCGTCGGCGGAGAGGAAGATTACGTTCTTAGCGTCGGGACCTGCGCTCTTGCCTGCCACCTTCTGCACGATGTTGTTGATGTGGTTGATGGGGTAGCTTACGCGGGTGTTCTCAGTAACGCTCTTGTCGTTGAAGTCAATCGTGCCGTCCTCGGCTACGGTTACGTTCTCGAGCAGTGCGTCGCGCTTGATAGCGTTGTAGATATCGGGCTCGCTCTCCTTGTCGAGGTTGATAACCTTTGCATAGCAGCCGCCCTCGAAGTTGAACACACCATTGTCATCCCATCCGTGCTCGTCGTCACCGATAAGCAGACGCTTCGGGTCGGTGGAAAGAGTGGTCTTACCCGTACCAGACAGACCGAAGAAGATGGCGGTATTCTTGCCTTCCATGTCGGTGTTGGCAGAGCAGTGCATCGAAGCGATACCCTGCAGCGGCAGGTAGTAGTTCATCATAGAGAACATACCCTTCTTCATTTCGCCACCGTACCAGGTGTTGATGATTACCTGCTCCTTGCTTGTGGTGTTGAATGCCACGCAAGTCTCAGAGTTCAGACCAAGCTCCTTGTAGTTCTCTACCTTTGCCTTGGAAGCGTTGTAGATCACGAAGTTCGGCTCGAAGTTCTCCAGTTCTTCCTTCGTCGGCTGGATGAACATGTTCGTTACGAAGTGTGCCTGCCAAGCCACCTCAACGATGAAGCGCACAGCCAGACGCGTTGCCTCGTTAGCACCGCAGAATGCATCCACCACGTAGAGCTGCTTGTTAGAAAGCTCTTTCTTGGCGATGTCCTTCACTGCCTTCCACACTTCCTCGCTCATGGGGTGGTTATCGTTCTTGTACTCCTCAGAGGTCCACCATACTTTGTCGTGGCTCTGTGCGTCATCAACGATGTACTTGTCCTTGGGCGAACGGCCGGTGTAGATGCCAGTCATCACGTTCACGGCACCGAGTTCAGTCACCTTGCCAACCTCGTAACCCTCGAGGCCAGCCTTCGTCTCCTCCTTGAACAGCTCTTCATAGGAAGGATTGTGGGCAATCACGGTTGAACCGGTGATGCCATACTGAGTCA
>JAFLSG010000077.1 GCA_022511065.1 Prevotella sp. | reverse complement strand
CCATCCCCCGCCTTCACGAATTGTAATTATCCGCCGGGTAGTCGTCCATTTTCTTATTACTATTTTTGATGAATACGGATGCAAAGGTACAAAAAAATCCGCAGATGCAAGCATTCTGCGGACTTTTTTCTATTTACCTGTTGGGTAAATTCGTCTTACCTTTGGGGCTGCGTTATTTCACGGGAATGTCCTCAAGGGTCTTTTTCAGCAACTGCCAGAACGGCTCGACCGTCTTGATGAGTGCGCGCTCCGTGGTGGTGTGGGGCGACTTCATCGTAGGACCGAGCGATACCACGTCGAGGTGCGGATACTTGCCGAGGATGACGGAGCACTCCAATCCGGCGTGATCCACCTGCACGATGCCGTCCTCTCCGAACATCTCCTTGTACTCCTTCAGCAGCAGATTGAGGATTTCCGAATTGGGGTTCGGATCCCAACCGCCGTAGCTGCCGGCCGTCTCCACCTTCATACCTGCCATGTTGAAGCAGCTTTCCAAGGTGTTCACCACGTATTCTTTCATGTCCTCGCGGCTGCTGCGTGCGAGAATTTTCAGCGTAGCCTGACCGTTTTCGATGTTGATGATGGCGAGATTGCTCGATGTTTCCACTACGTCGGGATAGGAGGGAATCATACGAATCACGCCGTTATGACAGGCATGGATGGCGTTGATGAGGTTGTCCTGAATCTCCACAGGCACCTCCGTCTTCGGTACTTCCACTTCCTCCACGGTCAGTTCGATGCCACTTTCGATGGTCTTGTACTGGTCGGTGAAGTCGGCGAGCCACTCGGCGCACAGTCCTTTCAGCTCCTCTACGTTCTCCTTCGGCAATGTCAGCACCACCTCTGCCTTGAAGGGGATGGCATTCCGCATGTTGCCGCCGTGCCACGTAGCGAGGCGCGCATCGCACTCCTCAATGAGTTCACGTACCACCTGCACCATCAGTTTGTTGGCGTTGCCGCGACCTTCGTGGATTTCCAGACCCGAGTGCCCGCCGCGCAAACCTTTCAGCGTAATGCGCACAGCCGTGTCCTCCGCGTCGGTATCTACCTCCTTATAACTGAGCGTAGCGGTTACATCGATGCCGCCCGCCGAACCGATGACGAACTTTCCCCAATGCTCGCTGTCGAGATTCATCAGGATGTCGCCCTCCAATTCGCCCTCGGGCAGGTCGTTAGCGCCGTACATACCCGTTTCCTCGTCGGCGGTAATCAGTGCGCAGACGGGACCGTGCTTCAGCGTTTTGTCCTCCATGACAGCCATGATGGCAGCCACGCCAAGGCCGTTGTCCGCACCGAGGGTAGTGCCTTTCGCCTTTACCCACTCGCCATCAATCCACGGTTCGATGGGGTCAGTCTCGAAGTTGTGCGTGGATTCCGGCGTCTTCTGCGGCACCATGTCCATGTGCGCCTGCATGATGACACCCTTGCGGTTCTCCATTCCCGGGGTGGCGGGCTTGCGGAACACGATGTTGCCCGCAGGGTCTTTGAACGCCTCCACGCCGGCTTCCTTACCGAAGTCAAGCAGGAACTGCTGGATTTTCTCTAAGTGTCCGCTCGGGCGGGGCACTTGTGTCAGTTTGTAGAAATTGCGCCAGATGCACTCTGGCTGAAGGTTTTTAATTTCACTCATACGATTATTGTTTTAGGGTTTATGCGTTTTGTGAATGATAAGGCAGCAAAGGCGTAAAGCCCGAGCGCCGCCACGAGCATCGTCTGCACGGTGTGTACGATGAGTACGAAGCAGAGCGCCCCCTCTTCTGCCACCCCATAGAGGATGAGCATCGTCTTCACGGCGAAGTGCCAAGGCCCTGCACCATTGGGCGTGGGGACGATGACGGCGATGGAGCCGACCGCAAATGTGACTAATGCGCAGCCCATGCCGAGATGCTCCGTAAAGCCGAAGCAGAAGAAAGTGAGGTAGTAATGCAGGAAATAGCTCACCCAGATGCCGAGCGTGAAAAGCACGAACAGCGGCAGGTTGCGCACGCCTTTCAGTGAGGTGACGCCTTGCCAGATGTCGCCCACCGTCACTTTCACCTTATTATATAAGGAGAGGCGGCGGAACAGGAAGTGAAGCAGCACGGCGATGGCAAGGAGACAAACGGCTGCCACCAAATAGCCCGTGAGGGAAAAACCATGCAGAATGGTGTCGAGACTCATGCCGGTCTGTCTGAAGAACGTGCCGAACACGCTCAGGTAGAGCAGCAGGGTCAGTCCCGTAAAACCGCCCACCACCAACGTATCGATGGCGCGCTCAGTGACCACCGTGCCCAATGCCTTGGAGAATGAAACACCATCGTAACGCTTCAGCACGCCGCAACGCGCAAACTCGCCGATGCGGGGAATGACGAGACTCACGGCATACGACAGGAAAACGGCGTTGATGCTTGTCGATGTGCGCGGCTGCTCACCTGTGGGTTCAAGCGTCTGCCGCCACCGCCAGCCCCTGAACATCTGCGCCAGGATGCCGAAAGGGAAGGAGAGGAGCATCCATGTCCAGTTCATTTCGTCGGTCAGCACGTGCCGTATCTGGCTGAAATCCTCGCCCCGATACATCCACCAAAGGATGGCTCCCCCCAAGAGAAGGGGGAGGACGACCTTCACAATGCTGCTGACGATGCCCCGCATTTCCATAGGTGCAAAGGTAGGAAAAGAAAACCGAACAGCCAAGCGGAATGCGCTTTTTCTTTCCGACCTGAGGCAACATTTCGCCCGTTTTCTTCTTCTTCTGTGGGAAATGTCGTACCTTTGCACGCAAGATGAGAGAAGTAAGACCCAAGAAAAACCTCGGTCAGCATTTCCTGATTGACTTAGACGTGGCGCGACGGATAGCGGATACCGTCGATGCCTGTCCCGACCTGCCCGTCTTAGAGGTAGGCCCGGGCATGGGAGTGCTCACGCAATACCTTGACACGAAGCCGCGTCCGCTGAAGGTTGTGGAGATAGACCGCGAGTCAGTCGCCTACCTTCATCAGCACTTTCCCCGGCTCAGCGACAACATCATCAGCTACGACTTCCTGCGGATGGACCTGCGACGGGTGTTCGACGGCAGTCCTTTCGTGCTGACGGGCAACTATCCCTACGACATTTCCTCGCAGATATTCTTCAAGATGCTCGACAACAAGGACTTGATTCCCTGCTGCACGGGCATGATTCAGCGCGAGGTGGCGCTGCGCATCGCCTCAGAGCCGGGCAACAAGCAGTATGGTATCCTGTCCGTACTCATTCAGGCATGGTATCGCGTGGAGTACCTTTTCACGGTGGATGAGGATGTGTTCAATCCGCCGCCCAAGGTGAAATCAGCCGTCATCCGCATGACGCGCAACGAGGTGACTGACCTCGGCTGCGACGAACGGTTGTTCAGACGGGTGGTAAAGACCGTGTTCAACCAGCGCCGCAAGATGCTCCGCGTGTCGCTCCGCCAACTTTTCACAGCCGATGCGCCCGCCTCTCCCGCCTTCTTCGAGGACGAGATGATGACGCGCAGACCCGAGCAACTTTCCATTCCCGAGTTCATCGAACTGACCAATCGCGTAGCTCGCGAACTGCAGGCGTAGCGCCTTGAAGTCTCATTCAAATCACTTGGAGATTCCACTCAATTTGTTTGGAGGCTGAATTCAATGCGTTTGAAGCCTCCAAACGGGTCGAATTCAGCCTCCAAACGGGTCGAATTCAGCCTCCAAACGAGGTGAATTCAGCCTTCATTCATTTCGATTGGATGTGTCCGCACACAGTTTCTTTGACTTAAATCAAAAGAACAGCAATTTTCGGGAAAATCAGATACCGATTTCTTGTGAGTTGCCAGAAATCGGCGTACCTTTGCACCAGCAAAAGAGAAATTGTTAGAGTTAATAGTTAGTTATTAGGTTTCTTAAAGGTTTTTTAGTTATTCATAGATTGTTGGTAACCGCCCATGAGTCGTTGATGACCCGTGAGCGGCTTTTCTTTTCGCCTCATTCTCAAGTGATTTTCGTCACTTCTTGACCACGGTGGCTTTCAGGATGCGGATATCTTCGAGTGGCCGGCTGTTATCGTCCGTCGGGCTTTGCTGAATCTTGTCGATGACCTCCAATCCCTCCGTCACCTCGCCGAACACGGTATATTGCCCGTCGAGATGAGGCGTTCCGCCGATGGTCTTGTAGGTCTCAATCATTTCGGGTGTGAGTTTCACGCGGCCCTGCGTCGCCTTGTCGAGCCGTTCCTGTATCTTGGCAATGCCCGCATCGTCGAAAATCCTTCCCCATACGATGTAAAACTGGCTTGCTGAGGAGCGCATCTCTGGATTCACATCGTCGCCTTCGCGCGCCATTGCGATGACACCACGGCGGTGATAAATCTGCGGAAGACGGAATTCCGGCTCAGTAGTGTAGTCGTAATCACCCGACCCGAGCAGTTCGCCGGGCTTGGCATGGCGGCTGTTGATGTCGCCGCTCTGCACCATGAAGTCCTTGATGACACGGTGAAACAGCAGCGAGTCGTAGGAGTGGAGGTTTACCAACTTGAGGAAATTGTCGCGGTGCAACGGCGTCTCCCCGTAGAGGGCTACGCGGATGTTGCCGGCAGTCGTCTCGAGCAGCACCTCGGCGGAGGGCGTCTGCGCGCGGAGCGGCAGCAGGGAGATGCCGAGCAGCAGGGTGGTCAGAAGTCTTTTTGTCATATTCGGATGTCTTTAATTCGTCAGTTGTTAGCCTTGATTTTCAGTTTTTCCGCCCATTTCCCCTTGAACAATCGGGTGAGGAAGATGATGCCTCGGAAGGTGAGTTCGATGGCCATCGCCGTCCATACACCCTTGAGTCCGAATCTCGGAGCGAGGGAGGCAGCGAGCGTCAGGCGGACTGCCCACATGGAAGCGAGGCTCATGATGGCGGGAATGATGGTGTCGCCGGCTCCGATGAACACGCCGTTTGCCACGATGGCGGCGGCAAACATTGGTTCTGCCCATGCCTCAATGCGGAGCGCCTGTGTGCCTTCCGCGATGATAGCTTCGACAGGGGTCATCACAGCCATCAGTTCTGGTGCAAACACCCACATGAGTATGCCCATGAAGGTCATCACGCTGATGCCTAATCCCACTGACATTCGGGCGAAGGAACGGGTGAGCGACTTCTGTCCCGCACCGATGCCTTGACCCACAAGTGTGGTGGCAGCTTCGGCAATACCATAGCCCGGCATATAGCAAAGACTCTCCACGGTGATGGCAAGTGAGTTGGCTGCAATGGCAATCGTGCCCAAAGATGCCACGATGAGGGTGCTGACAATCTGCGCACTACCCATGAGCAAGTGTTGCAAGCCCATCGGTGCACCAATCTTAAATGCCGTTGCCACGGTATCTGCCTTAGGCTTGAAGGAGCCGGGGCGACCAATCAGCGAGAGCATCGGCGAACGATAGAGCAAGAAATAGAGCATCAGACAGGCGGTAATGAAGATGGCAGTAGCCGTTCCCATCGCAGCTCCCGCCACGCCCATGTCGAACACATAGATATACATGTAGTTGAAACACACGTCCATGACGCACATCGCAATGTTCAACACGGAGGGAATCTTCATATTTCCGCTGCATTTCAGCATAGAACCGCCGAGCCCTTCCATCTGGAAGAAGATGCCGGCAAGGCCGACAATCAGGAAATAGCGTGAAGCATCGTGGACGATATCCTCGCTTCCGCCAAGCCAGACGGGTAAGTCGCGATGGACGGCTACGCCGATAATGGAGAGCATGAGGCTCCACAAGAAACAGCAGACAAGCGACTGCCGCAGCACGCGCCGCGCCGCCTCAAAGTCGTTGGCACCAATAAAATGAGCCACTTGCACGGAGAATCCCAGCGATGCGGCACTTGCCAAACCGCCCATCAGCCATGTGGTGGTCTCCACTAATCCGATGGCGGCGGGGGCTTTCTCGCCGAGGTGGCCCACCATCGCATAGTCAATGAAGAACATGATGATGCTCGACAGCTGCGCCAAGATGCTCGGAATACTCAACTGGATGATGAGCATCAGTTTCTCTCGCTGTGTCATCGTGCGCCCTTCGCGGATATAGGAGAGCAAGACCTCGCTGTTCTTTACCTTCGCTTTCATTGCCAAGCCCTCCTTCTGAAATGCTTTTGTTTCTGCTTCATCACATAGTATGGGGCGATGTGGAGCGGACTGAACGACAAGCGGCGGTGCATCTGCCGCGTGATGTAGTTCAGCGCATCAATCCCTTGGCGGATGGAATTGCGCCACTCCGTCTTGGTCAAAACGTAGTTGTTGATGTACTTATCGTGCTTGAACGAATCGACTTCCAAGAGCTGCGTGTCCATCCAGAAACCGATGATGTCGAGGAAACTCTGGTAGTAACGGCTGAACTGCTTCACCTTGTTCTGCTTGTAGGCATTCACCACCGCCTCGGAAAGGTGGTGCAGGATTCTGATAATCGTGTTGTTGAAAGTCAGGAAATAGTTTGAGTATGCAATGCTGATTTTAGTAAAATCCGTCTTTTTCAGGTGTGCCAACACGATGTTGCGGTTGCCCCGGTTGTTGAGGAACTTCTCGAAATACGCCTTTTCCGCCTCCTCGAAATACAGATAGCCAGAGAATTCGGGAATACCCGTGCTGTCGGTAGAGATGAGGAAGAAGTGGTAACGCTGCAGGTGCATCTTGTTCCACTGCGACCGCACATCCAAGTAGTTGCGTGCGAACACCTCGCCGAGCTTCTCGATGTAGTTGTATTTGATGACGGTCTCGGCAATCTTGTACTTGTCGCTTTTGGAGAGACTTCCCTCATCCTTGGAGAGCAGCAAGTGCAGGTCGAACAGCTCGTGATTGTCCGCCCGCCCGTCTTCCTTTAGCTTCGCCTTGAAGAGCAGGTCGGTTATCTCCACCAGCGTCGCCCAGTTGTGGTGTTCCAAGCTGCGAAGCTGAATCTCCACGCGCCGATTGTCCCCGTCTTTCAGCACGGCATTGAGGTGTATGGAGCGGTAACCGCTTTCTTTTGGTTGCTGGATGTAGTCATGAATCACGCCCTTTAGCTCGAAAGGCAACTTGTCTTTGTTCCGCAAAAGCCTGTCATACAACCGATATACATCCTCCGTTGAGGTCATGATACAGCGGCAACCCGCGATGTCTTCCGTTCGGTTGATTTGCATCTCGGGAAACCTGAGCAGCTTGCTGACGATGGATTCGATACGTTTCACCCGATAAGTGCAGATGCTATTGGCATCCACCTTATGGGCGGCCTGCTCCACGGCATGGAAGATGACGGCTAACGGCTCTTTGTAACTAAGCCTCAACTCCTGCAGCATGCGGAAGTCCGTATCCGACACGTTCTGGGGATTCTGCCTGATTCTGTCACCAAGCCTCTTGTAGTCCTTGTTTGAGTAATGTGCGTTCGGCTCCATTTATGTTTTGACTGCAAAAGTAAGCAAATTCTCTTAAACTCTGCGCCAATGCCCCGTGAAATCGCCAAATATTAACCTTTGGCAACAATACGACTTATGATGGAAATGGGCAACCGCCGGTTTCGTCCATCTTCATCATCCTTGTCTCACAAGGTCTTGCTATCTTAAATTGTAGATTCTATATAGAAATACCAATGCGGCAATATTGCTCGGCACATTCCTCGTCCTTCCAATGAGCGCGCCACTGCGGTCATAGATGTTCTCGCCTGAGATATAGCCAAGCAGACTGCCCGTCCTGTCGTAGTAGCGCCCATCCGCTCCATACCCGCCGTAGCTTCCTGACCTGTCGTAAATCCTGCCGTCATTCTCATAGCCGAGATAAGCGCCCGAGCGGTCGTAAAACCTTTGGGAATCAATATACCCCTCGTAACTTCCCGCCTGATTGTAGAACTTGCCACCTTCATACCGCCCAATCAGCGCGCCCGCTCTGTCATACATTTGTTGACAATATGCACTTTCTGATACGGTAAGCAGCAGTAATAAAAGAATCATTTTTTTCATATTTCGTATGGATTATTCTATTGTTTTAAGGATTATCCATCTGCCATCTTTGCGACCGCCTTCGCGGATAATAAAACCTTTCTTGTTCAAAGCGACAAGTTCTCTCCTAAGTGTCTTTTGGGAGATTCCTGTCTTTTGTATCAAAACATTATTGGTTATTTTCTCATCCTGTTTTATTAGGTTTAGAATAACCACCTGTCGTTCAGTTAATTCTTTTGTTTCATTTTTTGTCTCATTGGATGATACAAAAGAGTCATTTCCTTGTCTTTGTAATGTTGCTGGTATTGACAATACAAGTTCCACCTCATCCTGTTTCACTTTGTTCTTACACTTTGGACATCCTTTGCTTTTAAGCAAATTATAAGGTAATGGATTCCAAATGTATTTGCACACGTCACATTGGCATTCAATTCTCTCACTTGTTTTCCTAAACGGTTTTAGTATTGTGATATTGGGATGTTTATCATGAAGTTCATCCTCATAGTCTTTAGGGTGTTTTTTATTACCACTGCAATATGAACATCCTGTATGTAGTTTTGCTCGACTATACACCATACTCCTGTATGGTTCATGATTAGGATTAGGACATTTCCAAAGTGCCATATATTCAGAGCCCGGAGATACTTCAAATGGAGTTTTATCATTATCTTTACACCATTCTTTTGCAAGGTCTGGATATAAGTGTCCTAAGCTTGTTTCAGGCACAACTTGTTTTCCATGGCATATTGCACAACCAGATTTTTGACTTATGCGGAAAGCTATTGTTGCCTGATAGCTATGCGCACATCCTTTGTCACAATGCCAGTAAAATTTCTTTTTAGTGTCAATGCCAATAGTTTCAGGTGTTATACCTGTATGGGCATTCTTTTCGTAGTCCCATTGGGAGGCAATCTCTGGATGGAGTGCTGCTAAACTTTCTAAAGGGTGAAATCGTTGGTGGGCACAAAAAGGACATCCATTACCTGCCAAATGTTCCGATGGGTTTTGTTCAAATTCTCCGTGTTTTTGGCATATTATTCGTACTTTCGTTTCGCTGTTTATATAGTGAGCTAAATGATATTGAAACTTTTTCCCGTGGACTTTTATAGCTTCGTCAATCCATTCTTTTGTTGTGTATTGATAAGTTTTTGAACAGCGTTTGCATCCATAGCCTAATGATACAGACTGAATTGTACTTTCCCATTGATGTTCTGGGTGCGTGGGACATATCCAACTTACAATTTTTCCAGAAAATGGCATAACCATTTCGGGAGTTAATGGCGCATTTTTCTTATAGTCCCATAAAGCAATTAGTTGTTCCCCTTCATTGTACTTACGTTCAATGTATGCAGCAAAACTCTGCTCATAAGGCACTTTGTCCAATGAAGCCCGAATATCATTTATAATTTTACTAAAGTCAATGTTTTTAAGAGTGCTTATTTCTGGCTTTAGTTCTGAAATAAGCTGGTTTAGTTTGATTTCCAAATCTGCATAATCTGCGGAATATTTAACCGAAATTATTATACACGAATCAATTAAAAGAGGCGGACATGTCTCTTCTCGAAAGCGATACAAGGTTATCCCTTTTGATATGATTCTTTTGCTTTTTGCAATATCTTTTGGCAGTTTCTTCTCATTATGAAACTGCCCCCCGTCATATTCGATGCCAATATTCAGGGATGGTATAAAGACATCAATCTCGTCTTTTCCTAAAAGATAGCGGTTAATTGCATCGGGAAAGAATTGTTTAATGGAATGATATACCAACTGCTCTGGAACTGATGATTGTCTGCTGTTTGCACATTTAGGACATCCTCGTTTTCCCACATTTCGATTACTGACTTTTGCCATCCACTCGTGTCCGCAGTTGGAGCATAACCACCAAGCTTTTTTATTATGGCTTGCAAAAATATCAAATGGAGTAACATGTCCATTCTTTGTAGGATGCCATTCTTTTGATAATTCTGGATTTACAAATCCAAGTGATTTTTCTTTTGATAATCGTTGAGACGAACAATAAGGGCAGTCTCTACCGTTATGGAGTACTTTGTTGTTTACTAAAGAATTATAACTATGTCCATTTGGGCAAATCCACCACACTTTTTTATTAGTGTGAGGAGCTATGGTGTCAGGGTCTATATTGTTTCGTTCATAATCCCATTCTTTCTCAACGATTTCGGGATAACGTGCTTTCAAACTATTATATCCCGGAATGATAACTCTACCTAAACAGATTGGACATTTCTTCGATTCTGTCTTTCGTTTAGCGGGAGCAGTACGATTGCTTATTTTCCTTTGGTATGACTTTCCACAAATATCGCATTTCCACCAAACAATAAGATTAGAACCAACAGTAACTTTATTTGGCGTAAGGTCACCATTGCGCTCATAATCCCATTGGGCAGCGAGTTCGGGAAATTCCTCTGACAATAATCGGGGCATTAATTCTTTCTTTCTCAATAACTTTTGCAAAGATACAATAATTTTTTTTAAAACGAAAAATCCGTGCAACTCAATGACGTTGCACGGATTTTTATCGTTCCAAATGATTGTCGTTTAATGATTTTTTTTTAGTTATTTAACCTCCTCGAAGATTACTACTGATTATTAGCACTTTACAGATTGTTTGGTACAAATAAGGAGCGTCATAAGCATCCTTAATGTTATCAATCAACAACTATCAAGAAGCATCCGTGTGATG
>JAFLSG010000076.1 GCA_022511065.1 Prevotella sp. | reverse complement strand
AGAATGCCTGCCTGTCACGCAGGAGGTCACGAGTTCGAATCTCGTACGCACCGCAGCTTTCACTCAATCCATAATGCACAGGGTGCGTTAGTTCAGTAGGTTAGAATGCCTGCCTGTCACGCAGGAGGTCACGAGTTCGAATCTCGTACGCACCGCAGAAATCCATCGGATGCTTCCGGTGGTTTTTTTATAACACAAACAAGTGAGCAGGATAGAGATATGTGCGGAATAGTAGGATATATCGGAACACGGGAAGCCTTTCCCATATTGATAAAAGGTCTCAGGCGGCTTGAGTATCGTGGTTATGACAGTGCGGGAGTGGCACTCATCAACGACGACGGCGGGTTGAACGTCTGCAAGGCGAAGGGAAAGGTTGATAATCTGGTAGAGCATTGTAAGGAGAAGAATATCAGTGGTACCGTGGGTATCGCACACACACGCTGGGCAACGCATGGCGAACCCTCTGCGGTGAATGCCCATCCTCACTATTCAGAGTCGAAAAACCTTGCTATCATCCACAACGGCATCATTGAAAACTATGCTGAGTTGAAGAAGAAGCTGCAGGAGAAGGGCGTGAAGTTCGTGTCGGACACCGACACGGAAGTGCTTGTGCAGTTGGTGGAATATATTAAGGAGCATAAGCAGTTGGATTTGCTGACCGCTGTGCAGGTGGCACTCTATCAGGTAGTGGGTGCGTATGCCATTGCCATCCTCGACAAGCGCGAGCCAGGACAGATTATCGCTGCGCGCAAGCAAAGCCCGCTGGTAGTAGGTATCGGCGACGATGAGTTTTTCCTTGGGTCTGATGCCAGTCCTATCGTGGAATATACGGACAAGGTGGTCTATTTGGAAGATGGAAACATCGCCGTCATCCGTCGTGGCGAGGAACTGAAAGTAGTAAGTATCCTCGGCGAGGAGCAGGAACTGACGGTGAACAAGCTCGACATAGAGTTAGGACAGATAGAGAAGGGCGGCTATCCGCACTTTATGCTGAAGGAAATCTTTGAGCAGCCCGAATGCCTGACCAACTGCATGAGGGGAAGACTGAACGTGGAAGCCGACCATGTGACGCTGAGCGCGTTGATAGACTACCGCCGGCAACTGCTGAACGCCAAGCGCATCGTCATCGTGGCATGCGGCACGTCGTGGCATGCAGGGCTGATAGGCAAGCAAATCATTGAGACGCTGTGCCGAATTCCCGTCGAGGTGGAGTATGCAAGTGAATTCCGCTACAGAAATCCCGTGGTGACGAAGGACGATGTGGTAATCGCCATTTCGCAGAGCGGTGAAACGGCAGACACATTGGCAGCCGTACAACTCGCCAAGGAAAAAGGCGCATTTATCTATGGTATCTGTAACGCCATCGGTAGCAGCATACCGCGCGCCACCGATACAGGAACCTATATACACGTGGGACCGGAAATCGGCGTGGCATCCACGAAGGCATTCACGGGTCAGGTGACTGTGCTGACGATGTTCGCACTCGCACTTGCGGAGGCGAAAGGCACGGTGGATAGGGATGAATATTTGGAAATTGTAAAAGGGCTCAGCAAAGTGCCCGACCAGATACGCGAGGTGTTGAAGACCAACGAGAAAGTGGCAGACCTTGCACGCACGTGGACATACGCGCACAACTCACTCTACCTCGGTCGTGGGTTCAGTTATCCCGTGGCGATGGAAGGGGCGCTGAAGCTGAAAGAAATTTCTTATATCCATGCGGAGGGCTATCCTGCCGCAGAGATGAAGCATGGTCCCATCGCACTGATAGACTCGGACATGCCTGTGGTGGTTATTGCTACGCATAATGCAATGTACGAGAAGGTGCTGAGCAACATACAGGAGATAAAAGCCCGGCAGGGCAGGGTGGTGGCACTCGTGACGAAAGGCGACAACACCATCGCGAAAATAGCTGACGAGGTGATAGAACTGCCCGACGTATTGGAGTGCCTCGAGCCGTTAGTGGCAACCATTCCATTGCAGTTGTTGGCCTATCATGTTGCCGTTTGCAAAGGGAAGAACGTCGATCAACCGAGAAACTTGGCAAAGTCAGTGACCGTTGAATAAAAATACAGAGGCGATTCGTTTTCAGACGTTTCGCCTTTTTTATAAGTTTATGGAACAATTAAAGCATGAGTGCGGTGTGGCGATGATTCGCCTGAAGAAGCCGCTCGAACACTACAGGCAGAAGTACGGGACGCAGTTCTACGGACTCAACAAACTCTATCTGATGATGGAGAAACAGCACAACCGTGGGCAGGAAGGCGCGGGCATCGCCTGCGTGAAGCTCGACACGGAGCCGGGCAATGAGTATATGTTCCGCGAGCGCGCTGAAGGTTCTGGGGCTATCACCGAGATATTCTCGAAGGTGGATCAGAAATTTGTGGGCGAGTTATATATGGGTCATCTACGTTATTCCACAACGGGCAAGTCAGGAATCTCATACGTGCATCCCTTCCTACGGCGCAATAACTGGAAGGCGAAGAACCTCTGCCTTTGCGGAAACTTCAATATGACAAATGTAGATGAGTTGTTTGAGAAAATCACGGCTCAGGGGCAGTGCCCGAGAATCTACAGCGACACCTATATTATGTTAGAATGGATGGGGCATCGATTGGACCGAGAAGTGGAGCGGCTGTTTCTGGAGGCAACAAGCGACGGGCTGCAGGGCAGGGACATTACGGACTACATAGACAAAAATGTGAATGTGGCGAACGTGCTGCGGACTGCCATGCCCGACTATGATGGCGGTTATGTCATCTGTGGACTGACGGGTAGCGGAGAGATGTTTTCCATGCGCGACCCGTGGGGCATACGCCCTGCGTTCTACTACGAGGACGACGAGGTGATGGCTTTGGCGAGCGAGCGCCCGGTACTCCAGACCACGTTTGACATCGAGTGCGATGACATCAAGGAACTGCTTCCGGGTGAGGCGCTGATTGTTAAGCGCGACGGTGCATCGCGCATAGAGCGGATTCTCGAGCAGCGGGGCGACAAGGCCTGCTCCTTTGAGCGCATCTATTTCTCTCGGGGAAACGACCGCGACATCTATCAAGAGCGGAAGAAGCTCGGCGAACAACTGACGCCAAGCATCCTGCGCGCCATCGATAATGATGTGGATCATACGGTATTCTCGTTTATTCCCAATACGGCAGAAGTGGCGTACTACGGAATGTTGAGCGGTTTCAAGCAGTATCTGAATGAGCGCAAGATAGCAAGGATAGAGGCGCTCGGTCACATACCGACGCACGAAGAACTGGAAGCGATACTGAGCGACTACGTGAGGAGTGAGAAGGCAGCTTGGAAAGACATCAAGTTGCGCACGTTCATCACAGAGGGAAATTCCCGGAACGACTTGGCGAGCCATGTCTATGATATTACATACGAGGCGGTGGAAAAAGGCGTTGATAACTTGGTGGTCATCGACGATTCCATCGTCAGGGGAACGACACTTCGCGAGAGCATTTTCAAGATACTTGACCGTCTGCATCCGAAGAAGATTGTGATGGTCAGCAGTTCCCCGCAGATACGCTATCCCGACTATTACGGCATTGATATGGCGCACTTGGAAGAGTTCATCGCTTTTCGTGCGTGTATAGAATTGCTGAAGGAAAAAGGGATGCACCATCTGATAGATGACACCTATAGACAGTGCAAGGAAGAACTGCGGAAGGCAAAGACGGAGATGACTTGCCCCGTGAAGAACCTTTATAAGCCGTTTACGGTGGAGGAACTGAATAGGAAGATGGTGGAGATGCTGCGCCCAGAGGGGATGCAGACCCCGATAGAACTGGTGTTCCAAAGTATCGAGGGACTGCATGAGGCTTGTCCGAACCATAAGGGTGACTGGTATTTCACGGGCGACTATCCTACACCGGGCGGCGTAAAGCTATGCAATCGGGCATTTGTGAATTATATAGAAAAGGTATATCAATACGAATCAAAATTCTAAATTGGAGATATGAAGAAAGTAACACTCGTTCTTCAAGACGGAACAAAATTTCATGGGCAGTCCTTCGGCTACGATGCCCCAGTAGCCGGCGAGGTGGTGTTCAATACGGCGATGATGGGTTATCCCGAAAGCCTGACCGACCCAAGTTATGCAGGGCAGTTGATGGTGCTGACTTATCCGTTGGTCGGCAATTACGGCGTACCGCCGTTCACGATGGAGCAAGATGGAATTGCCACCTTTATGGAAAGTGACAGAATCTATGCATCGGCAATTATCGTGAGCGACTACAGTAAGGAGTATTCTCACTGGAATGCTACCGAGAGTCTTGCCGACTGGCTGAAGCGGGAGAAGGTGCCCGGCATTACGGGGATTGACACCCGTCAGCTGACAAAGGTGCTCCGTGAGCATGGAGTGATGATGGGACAGATTATCTTCGACGACGACCCTGACAACATTCCCGAAGCAGTCTATGAAGGAATCAACTGGGTGGACAGGGTTTCCACGAAGGAAATCATCCGCTACAATGAGGGAGCGGGTAAGAAAGTGGTGCTCGTGGATTGCGGCGTGAAGCACAATATTATCCGTTGTCTTGTGAATAGGGGCGTGGAGGTAATTCGTGTGCCTTGGAGCTATGACTACACGACGATGGAGTTCGATGGGCTTTTCCTTGCTAACGGACCTGGCGACCCTGATATGTGCGTTGATGCGGTGGAGGTGCTGAAGAAGCAGATGTCAGCCTCACGCAAGCCGATTTGTGGTATCTGCATGGGTAACCAGTTGCTTGCTAAGGCAGGTGGTGCCACAATTTACAAGTTGAAATACGGCCATCGCTCCCATAATCAGCCTGTGCGTGAGGTTGGTACGAGCCGCTGCTATGTAACTTCGCAGAACCACGGCTATGCGGTGGATGCCTCTACGCTTGGCAATGACTGGCGAGAGTTGTTCGTCAATATGAACGACGGAAGCAATGAGGGCATTCGGCATCTCACGAACCCTTGGTTCTCCAGTCAGTTCCATCCCGAGGCTTGTTCTGGGCCTGTTGATACAGAATTTATGTTTGACCGTTTTATTGAGACATTATGAAATACGAGAATATCAGGAAAGTATTGCTCTTGGGAAGCGGAGCCTTGAAGATAGGCGAGGCTGGAGAGTTTGACTACAGCGGTTCGCAAGCACTGAAGGCACTGCGCGAGGAAGGTGTAAAGACGGTACTCATCAATCCGAACATCGCCACGGTGCAGACATCGGAGGGCGTGGCGGATGAGATTTATTTCTTGCCCGTGCAGCCCTATTTCGTGGAGCGTGTGATAGAAAAGGAGCGTCCCGATGGCATCTTGTTGGCCTTTGGTGGACAGACTGCGTTGAACTGTGGCGTGGAACTGTATCAGAGCGGCGTGTTGGAGAAATATGGCGTGAAGGTGTTAGGTACGCCCGTGCAGGCGATTATGGACACGGAAGACCGCGAGCTTTTCGTGAAGAAACTCGACGAGATTGGCGTGAAGACGATCAAGAGTGAGGCGTGTTCTGACATCGAAAGTGCTCGTAAGGCGGCAAAGGACTTAGGCTATCCTGTCATTCTGCGTGCGGCGTATGCGCTTGGCGGATTGGGTAGCGGATTCTGTGACAATGAAGAGGAACTTGATAAGTTGGCAGAAAAAGCTTTTTCGTTTTCTCCGCAAGTATTGGTCGAGAAGTCGCTCAAGGGTTGGAAGGAGATAGAATATGAGGTGGTGCGCGACCGTTATGATAATTGTATCACGGTCTGCAATATGGAGAACTTTGACCCGCTTGGCATTCATACGGGCGAATCCATCGTGATAGCCCCTTCGCAGACACTTACCAACTCTGAATATCACAAGCTTCGTGCGTTGGCAATCAAGATTATACGCCATATCGGAATCGTAGGTGAGTGCAACGTGCAGTATGCGTTTGATCCTGCATCGGAAGACTATCGGGTCATTGAGGTTAATGCCCGTCTGTCACGCTCATCAGCCTTGGCATCGAAGGCGACAGGTTATCCTTTGGCATTCGTGGCGGCGAAGTTAGGAATGGGTTACGGACTTTTTGAATTAAAGAACTCGGTGACTAAGACAACTACTGCCTTCTTCGAGCCTGCGCTTGACTATGTGGTCTGCAAGATACCAAGGTGGGACTTATCTAAATTCCGCGGTGTAGATAAGGAACTGGGCTCGTCAATGAAGAGCGTCGGTGAGGTGATGGCGATAGGTCGCACGTTTGAGGAAGCTATTCAGAAAGGACTCCGAATGATTGGTCAGGGTATGCACGGCTTCGTGGAGAACAAGGAATTGCAGATTCCAGATATTGACGCGGCACTACGTGAACCTACCGATAAGCGTGTGTTCATCATCTCCAAGGCGATGCATCTGCCGGAATACACTATCGACCGAATCCACGAATTGACGAAGATAGACAAGTGGTTCCTGCAAAAACTGAAGCATATCATCGACATAGATGAGAAGCTGAAGAAGCAGAATATCAACACCTTAGAGGAAAGTTTACTTCGCGAGGCGAAAGTTTATGGCTTTACGGATTTCCAGATAGCCCGCGCCATCGGATTGGAGAAGGAAATCGGGAATATGCACAAGGCTTTGCTATTGGTGAGAAACCGTCGCAAACAAATGGGTATCCTTCCCGTAGTCAAGCAGATAGATACGCTGGCGGCAGAATATCCTGCGCAAACGAACTACCTGTATGTGACCTATTCGGGCGTAGAGAGCGACATAACTTATGAGAAGGATAAGCGGAGCATTATCGTTCTTGGCTCGGGAGCCTATCGTATCGGATCGTCGGTAGAATTTGACTGGTGTGGTGTGCAGGCACTGAATACCATCCGCAAGGAGGGATGGCGTAGTGTGATGATTAACTACAACCCCGAAACCGTCTCAACAGACTACGATATGTGCGACCGCCTTTACTTTGACGAACTGACTTTCGAGCGTGTGCTTGACATCATCGATATGGAGCAGCCGCATGGTGTGATTGTCTCCACGGGTGGCCAGATACCCAATAACCTCGCTATGCACCTTGATGGTCAGCACGTGCCTATCCTCGGCACATCCGCACAGGATATCGATGGCGCGGAAGACCGTGCCAAGTTCTCGCAGATGCTTAATGAGATTGGCGTAAATCAGCCGGAGTGGAGTGCATTGACATCGATGGATGACATCGACCGGTTTGTTGAGCGGGTAGGTTTCCCCGTGCTTGTGCGCCCCTCGTATGTGCTGAGTGGCGCGGCTATGAACGTATGCTCTAACCGCGAGGAACTTGAACGATTCTTGCAATTGGCTGCCAACGTGAGTGAGGATCATCCCGTAGTGGTGTCGAAATTCATTGAGCACGCCAAGGAAATCGAGATGGACGCCGTGGCAAAGGATGGCGAAATCCTTGCCTATGCCATTTCCGAGCATATCGAGTTTGCCGGCGTGCATTCCGGGGATGCTACGATTCAGTTCCCGCCGCAGAAGCTATATGTTGAGACGGTGCGCCGCATTAAGCGCATTTCGCGCAGCATTGCCAAGGCGTTGCATATCAATGGACCGTTCAACATCCAGTTTATGGCGCGCGACAACGACATCCTTGTCATCGAGTGTAACCTGCGTGCTTCGCGCTCATTCCCGTTCGTGTCCAAGGTGTTGAAATTGAATCTGATAGACCTGGCGACTAAAGTGATGCTCGGACTTCCTGTAGAGAAGCCGCATAAGAATCTTTTCGACCTCGACTATGTGGGCATCAAGGCGAGCCAGTTCTCGTTCAACCGATTGCAGAAGGCTGACCCCGTATTGGGAGTTGATATGGCATCCACGGGTGAGGTTGGTTGCCTTGGCGACAATTCATCGACAGCCCTGCTGAAGGCGATGCTTTCCGTAGGTCATCGCATCCCGAAAAAGACCGTGATGCTCTCCACGGGTAGTGCGAAACAGAAGGCTGAGATGCTTGAGGCGGCGAGGACGTTGGTGGCACACGGCTATCAGCTCTATGCCACGGGCGGAACGTCGAAGTATCTGCACGACAATGGGATAGAGAACACGGAGGTGCATTGGCCGTCTGAGCCGGATAAGCAGCCTCAGGCACTCGACCTGCTTCACCGCCACGAGATAGACATGGTGGTGAACATTCCGAAGAATCTTTCGGAGGGAGAGCTGACGAATGGCTACAAGATTCGCCGCGCGGCGATAGACCTGAATGTGCCGCTCATTACCAACAGCCGTCTGGCGAGTGCGTTCATCAATGCGTTCTGCTCGATGAGCTTGGATGAGATAGGCATCAAGTCGTGGGCGGAGTATAAATGACCCGTCGGTATAAGATGCCATTTTATTACAATAAGGTGGCATCTTATCGTCATAAGCGGGCATCTTGTGAAGATAAGATGCCAAATTGTAAAAATACGCAAAAAGTGGCGCAATAATTTGGCTGTTCCGAATTATTGCGCTACCTTTGCAGAATAATTAATAAACCAAAAACCGTGATGGAGGGAAACGAACCTATCGAGTCAAAGATAAATTGGGCCGACTTTAAGATTCTTATAGTCGATGACGTGATGAGTAATGTCTTGCTGTTGAAGATATTGCTTACCAAGGAAACCTTTCAGATATGCACAGCCAACAATGGTACGGGCTGCATTGAGATGGCGAAGTCGGAAAAGCCCGACCTGATTCTGCTTGACGTGATGATGCCAGACATCAGCGGTTTCGAGGCTGCCAGCATCCTGAAGAAGGACGAGGAGACGAAGGATATTCCCATCATCTTCCTCACTGCGCTGAACACGCCTGCCGACCTGGTGAAAGGATTCGAGGTGGGTGCCAACGACTTCCTGACGAAGCCATTCAACAAAGAAGAACTGCTGATGCGCGTGAGGCAGCAGATTTCGCTGGTTGATGCGAAGCGCACCATCGTGAAGCAGAATGCGGAGTTGCGTGCCACGCTGATGAACCGCGACAAGATGTATTCGGTTATCGCCCACGACTTGCGTTCACCGATGGCGAGCATCCGCATGGTGCTCAACCTCGTGGTTGCCTCCATGTCTCGCGAGCAGGTAGGGCCTGAGTTGTTTGAGTTGCTCGACAAGGCGAACAGGGAGTCTGAGGAGGTTCACGACCTGCTGGATAACCTGCTGAAATGGACGAAGAGCCAGACGAACCGCATCAACGTGGTTTTGCAGGATCTCGACCTCAACGATATCATCCCCGGCGTGGTGGATATCTTCGACATGGTGGCGGCTACCAAGAAAATCAAGCTCGACCTGCATCATACGAACGAGCCGCTCATGGTACGCGCGGACAACGATATGCTGAAGACCGTCGTGCGCAACTTCCTGTCGAACGCCATCAAGTTCTCGCCTGAGGATTCTACGATAGAAATCATCATGAGCACGGAGGGCGACTTTGCAAAGGTGAGCGTGCGCGACCATGGTGTGGGTATTGCTGCCGATCGTATAGACACCATCTTCCACAAGGGAGATACGACATACGGTACGGGTGGCGAGGAAGGCTCAGGTCTCGGATTACAGCTCTGTCAGGACTTCGCACGCAAGAATGGCGGTGATGTTTCGGTAGAGTCTGTGGAGGGAGAGGGTAGTACCTTCAGCGTGCTGATTCCTCTGAAGAAAGACTGATGCCGCTTCCTGACAGAAAGATGTCATCACCTATATATATATTAGAAGAAAACAAGCTTCGCCGCAATCTCAGGCTCATTGCCGATATTGCGGCGAAGGCAGATATAGAGGTCATCCTCGCTTTCAAGGCATTTGCGCTCTGGAAGACCTTCCCCATTTTCCGCGAATATATCCGTGCCACGACCGCAAGCTCGCTCTCGGAGGCTCGATTGGCTTATGAGGAGTTTGGTGCGCGTGCGCATACGTATTCCCCTGCCTATACAGATGACGAGTTTGCCGATATTGTGCGTTGCTCGTCGCATATCTCCTTCAATTCACTTTCTCAGTACGAGCGTTTTCATGATAAGGCGGATGGTGTGTCATTGGGATTGCGTGTGAATCCTGAGTATTCTGAGGTGGGTACGCTTCTGTATAACCCTTGCGCCCCAGGTACACGCTTTGGGGTGACGGCTGATAAGTTGCCGGCACAATTACCTTCCGACATCAGTGGTTTTCATTGCCATTGCCATTGCGAGAGTGGGGCAGATGTCTTTGAGCGCACGCTGAAGCATATCGAGGAGAAGTTTTCGGGATGGTTTCCGCAACTGAAATGGATTAATTTCGGCGGCGGGCATCTGATGACGCGGAAAGACTATGACACTGATTTGCTGATTCGGCTGATGCAGGATTTCCACAAGCGGTATCCTTGGCTGAAAGTGATTCTGGAGCCGGGCAGTGCCTTCGCTTGGCAGACGGGGGGGCTAATCTCGCATGTTGTGGATGTTGTGGAAGACAAGGGCATCAAGACGGCGATACTCGATGTCAGCTTTACTTGTCACATGCCCGATTGTTTAGAGATGCCCTATCAGCCTGAAGTGCGTGGGGCGGAGTCCGTAGCGTTGGAGAGGGCAGTAGAACCGAATACCTATCGGTTGGGTGGTAATAGTTGCCTGAGTGGTGATTTCATGGGCTCTTGGCGCTTCACGCATCCGTTGCAGATAGGCGACGAAGTGATTTTTGAGGATATGATTCACTATACGACGGTGAAGACCAATATGTTCAATGGCATATCCCATCCTGCGTTGGGGATGCTTCGGGCAGACGGGAGTCTTGAAATCCTGCGTGAATTCGATTACGAGGATTATAAAAATCGGATGGATTAGTCATTTTTTTCAAAAAAAGTATCTGAAAAGTTTGTCAGTTCCGAAAAAAGCATTACCTTTGCACCGCATTTAGAGAAATGCCCCTCCCAAGAGGGTTAGAATTGCGGAAATAGCTCAGTTGGTAGAGCACAACCTTGCCAAGGTTGGGGT